>DATNCF010000578.1:0-11714 GCA_035571675.1 Burkholderiales bacterium
GATGATTTTGCCGTCTCGAACCGCGGAGCAGGCGGGTTTGGAAGCACCGGAAAGACTTAATTGACGAGCCGAAATGCGGCATGGAACCGCCTACAGGTGCCAAAGGAGTTTCGCGGCGACATCGGTGCACTGTGGTACGCCCTGAGGGGCGCCGCCCAGCGCTGGTGCCGGCGGCAATGCTGTGGCCCGCCCGTAGTGCAGCCTTCCCCCTAGTTCCCCAATGTGTGCGTGCGTGGATGTGGCCCGCAATTTGCTGGATTGCCATCGGAGGCTTTGCCGAACCGGAGCGACCCCATGACCCTTCCCACATTCATCAAGGCTGCCGAAGTCTGGCTACCCAGCAAAGACGGCACGCTGCTGGAGCTCGGCTCCGGTTATTTCGGCAGCGGCACGGCCTTCGGGGCGATTTCCCGTTCCATGTGCTTCGGCCGCTGCGAAGGATTGCCGGGTGCCGCATGGGACGAGGGCCGCCCCATTCTGCTGCGCGATCTGGAGAACAGTTACTTTCGGCGCGCGGCGGCGGCGCGGGCGTTGGGCATCACCTGCGCAGTGGCCATCCCGTACTTCGAAGACGAACGGATCGCCGCAGTGCTGGTGATGTTTTGCGCGCATGCGCCGCTGCAGGGCGGGGCGGTTGAATTGTGGCGCGCGCCAGGCGGGCAGGCACTGATGGCGCTGGTGGACGGCGCGTACGGCGCCGATGCCGCCGAGTTCGAGGCGATGTCGCGAGCGACCTCCTTCGAGCGCGGGGCGGGGTTGCCCGGCGCGGCCTGGTCCCTGGGCCAGGCGCTGTTCCAGGAAGACCTGGGCTCCGCCTCGGGCGCGTTTCTGCGCGGCCGAGCCGCGGCCGGGGCGGGCTTGGTGCGTGGACTGGCCATTCCGGCCGGCTCGCTCGACGGTGAGCCTCATGTGCTGACGTTCCTGGCGGGTTCGAGCCTGCCCCTGGCGCATCGCGTCGAACGCTGGGTGCCGGCGCAAACCGGTGTGCACCTGCGCCGCGTTTACGCCTACAGCGAACTGCACGGAGGCCGCTCTTCCGCCGAGGTCACGCTCGTGGTCGGGCGGCGCGCCGCGCCGGCCGCCGTTGCCGGGGACGGGATGGAGCCGTGGGACGAGCCGGACGGGGCCGTGCCGGTGCCCCATGGGGCGCTGTCGCAGGCGCTGCTGCTCGGCGTCCCCGTCATCAATGAGCGGCCCGCGAGCGAGCCCGGTCCTCCGGCCGCGGCCGCGACGGCCATCGGCGCCAAGGCGCTGTTGGCCGTGCCGGTGGTGCGGGACGGCGTCGCGGAAGTTCTGGCGCTATACCTGTAGGGCCGTGAAGGGGCAATGAAAAAGGAGGCCGAAGCCTCCTTTTTCAGGACCCGAGGGTTGCTCAGGTTTCGGGCGCGGGCTCGGCCACCTTTTCTTCGTCGAACTTCAGCGTCACCTTGCCGGCGGCGTCCACGTCGATGGTCACCTTGCCGCCGTTGTTCAGCTTGCCGAACAGCAGCTCGTCGGCCAGGGCGCGGCGGATGGTGTCCTGGATGAGGCGCGCCATGGGGCGGGCGCCCATCTGCGGGTCGAAGCCGTGCTTGGCGAGGTGCTCGCGCAGCGCGTCGGTGAAGATGGCCTCGACCTTCTTCTCGTGCAACTGCGACTCGAGCTGCATGAGGAACTTGTCCACCACGCGCAGGATGATCTGGTGGTCGAGCGAGGTGAAGGAAATGATGGAATCGAGGCGGTTGCGGAACTCGGGCGAGAACATGCGCTTGATGTCGGCCATTTCGTCGCCCGCCTCCTTGGTGGAGGTGAAGCCCATTACCGGCTTGTTCAGCGACTCGGCGCCGGCGTTGGTGGTCATGATGATGATGACGTTGCGGAAGTCGGCCTTGCGCCCGTTGTTGTCGGTGAGCGTGCCGTGGTCCATGACCTGCAGCAGGATATTGAAAATATCCGGGTGGGCCTTCTCGATCTCGTCCAGCAGCAGCACCGAATGCGGCTTCTTGGTGATGGCCTCGGTGAGCTGGCCGCCCTGGTCGAAGCCCACGTAGCCGGGAGGCGCGCCGATCAGGCGCGACACGGCGTGCCGCTCCATGTACTCCGACATGTCGAAGCGGATGAGCTCGATGCCCATGCAGTAGGCGAGCTGGCGCGCGACCTCGGTCTTGCCCACGCCGGTGGGGCCCGAGAACAGGAACGAGCCGATGGGCTTTTGCGGGTTGCCCAGGCCCGAGCGCGCGGTGCGGATGGCCGCCACCAGCGCGTCGATGGACTTGTCCTGGCCGAACACCACGGCCTTCAGGTCGCGGTCGAGGTTCTTGAGCGCGTTGCGGTCATCCTGCGACACGGTGGCCGGCGGAATGCGCGCGATCTTGGCGATGATTTCCTCGATCTCCACCTTGCCGATGGTCTTTTTCTGCTTGGACTTGGGCAGGATTTTCTGCGCCGCGCCGGCCTCGTCGATGACGTCGATGGCCTTGTCGGGCAGGTGGCGGTCGGTGATGTAGCGCGCCGACAGCTCCGCCGCGCTGGACAGCGCGTTGGCGCTGTACTTGATGCCGTGGTGCGATTCGAAGCGCGACTTCAGGCCGCGCAGGATCTGCACCGTCTCCTCGATGGAGGGCTCGGGCACGTCGATTTTCTGGAAGCGCCGCGACAGCGCGTGGTCCTTCTCGAACACGCCGCGGTATTCGTTGTAGGTGGTGGCGCCGATGCACTTCAGCGCGCCTGAAGAGAGCGCGGGCTTGAGCAGGTTGGACGCGTCCAGCGTGCCACCCGAAGCCGCCCCCGCGCCGATGAGGGTGTGGATCTCGTCGATGAACAGGATGGCGTTGGGGTTGTCCAGCAACTGCTTCAGCACCGCCTTCAGGCGCTGCTCGAAGTCGCCGCGGTACTTGGTGCCGGCGAGCAGGGCGCCCATGTCCAGCGAATACACCTGGCAGTTGGCCAGGATCTCGGGCACCTGGTCCTCGACGATGCGCCGCGCCAGGCCCTCGGCGATGGCGGTCTTGCCCACGCCGGCTTCGCCCACCAGCAGCGGGTTGTTCTTGCGCCGGCGGCACAGCGTCTGGATGACGCGCTCCAGCTCGTGCTCGCGGCCGATGAGCGGGTCGATCTTGCCCAGCAGCGCCTGGGAGTTGAGGTTGAGGGTGTAGGCCTCGAGCGCGCCGCCGCCCTGGCCTTCCTCGGCGGACTGCTCCTCGGCCTGCTCGGGCTTGGCTTCCTTGGCCGCGCCCTGCGCCGACTTGGTGATGCCGTGGGCGATGAAGTTCACCACGTCCAGGCGCGTCACGCCCTGCTGGTGCAGGAAATACACGGCGTGCGAATCCTTCTCGCCGAAAATCGCCACCAGCACGTTGGCGCCGGTGACTTCCTTCTTGCCCGAAGACTGCACGTGCAGGATGGCGCGCTGGATGACGCGCTGGAAGCCCAATGTGGGCTGCGTGTCGATCTCTTCCGACCCGGCCACGGTTGGGGTGTGCGCCGCGATGAAGTCCATCAGCGCCTTGCGCAGTTCCTCGATGTTGGCCGCGCAGGCGCGCAGCACCTCGGCGGCGGTGGGGTTGTCCAGGAGGGCGAGCAGCAGGTGCTCCACGGTGATGAACTCGTGGCGCTTCTGTCGCGCCTCCACGAACGCCATGTGAAGGCTGACTTCCAGTTCCTGTGCGATCACGTTTCCTCCATCACGCATTGAAGCGGGTGCTGGTGCTTGCGGGAAAAAGACTTAACCTGTTCCACCTTGGTGGTGGCCACGTCGCGGGGATACACGCCGCACACGCCCATGCCCTCGCGGTGGACCTTGAGCATGACCTGCGTGGCCTGTTCGCGCGTCATGCTGAAAAACTTCTGCAAAACGATGACCACGAATTCCATGGGGGTGTAGTCGTCATTTAGCAACAAAACCTTGAAAAGAGGCGGGGGCTTGACCCGGGCCTTTTTGGCCTCGAGTACCGTGCCCTCTCGTGAACGATTTGCCATGACTGCCTGCCGTTACCGATGCTCGCGCGTTCCGCCCCGTCCACGGCCCACGACAGCATGGCGGCTAGCCGCACTCCGGCGGGGTAGGGCCAAGCGGGCGGTGCGCGCACGCGCCGGCCATTGCTTTGGGCATGGCAGGGGGAAGGGTTTGCGGCTGGCCTTCCGGCCACCCGTGCAACCCATGCGGACCGCTTTTCATGACTATAAATGTAATGGTTGTCTCTCTCAAATACAACCTTTCCAGCGGACCGGATTTTTCGCTATCAGAACGCTTGACAGCGGCCGAAATACCTGATTGACGCTTTATGCCAAAACGCGTATAAGCCTGTCCTGTGTTTGTGCTCCCTGCTGCGGTCGCGATAGCTACTGGCTGCCGGAAGAAACAGGCATAGTTCCGGGCTTTGCCGGGTTTCTTGATACGAGGGAAGGGAAGGGTAGGGTTCCATGCCAACAGGTACCGTGAAGTGGTTCAACGACGCAAAGGGGTATGGCTTCATCACCCCTGACGACGGCGGCGAGGATTTGTTCGCGCACTTTTCCGCCATACAGATGAGCGGCTTCAAGACCCTGAAAGAGGGCCAGAAAGTCCAGTTCGAGGTGACCCAGGGGCCGAAGGGGAAACAGGCTTCCAACATCCAGGCGGGCTGAACTCCGCGACATATTGAAAACGGGCGCAGCAAGCGCCCGTTTTTTTTTGCCTGCGGCCGCCCTGCTTCTACTGCATGCGCCGGCGCAGTTCCGCGTCCACCGTGTCCATGAATTCCTCGGTGGTCTGATAAGGATGGTCGGGGCGGATCAGGATGGCCAGGTCCTTGGTCATCTTGCCGGATTCGACCACGTCCACGCACACCTTCTCCAGGGTGGCGGCGAAGTTCATCACGTCGGGCGTGTTGTCCATGCGGCCGCGCGCTTCCAGGCCGCGCGTCCAGGCGAAAATGGAGGCGATGGGGTTGGTGGAGGTGGGCTTGCCCTGCTGGTGCAGCCGGTAGTGCCGGGTCACCGTGCCGTGCGCGGCCTCGGCCTCGACGGTCTTGCCGTCCGGGCTCATGAGCACCGAGGTCATGAGGCCGAGCGAGCCGTAGCCCTGCGCCACGGTGTCCGACTGCACGTCGCCGTCATAGTTCTTGCACGCCCACAGGTAGCCGCCGCTCCACTTGAGGTTGGAGGCCACCATGTCGTCGATGAGGCGGTGTTCGTAGGTCAGGCCCTTGGCGTCGAACTGCTTCTTGAACTCGGCCTCGAAGATGGCCTGGAAGGTGTTCTTGAAGTCGCCGTCGTAGACCTTGAGGATGGTGTTCTTGGACGACAGGTACATGGGGTAGTTGCGCTGCAGGGCGTAGTTGAAGCAGGCGCGGGCGAAGCCCTCGATGGACTTGTCGAGGTTATACATGGTCATGGCGACGCCCGAGCCGGGGGCCTGGAAGACTTCCTTCTCGACGGCCGCGCCGCCGCCGGCCGGCTCGAAGCGCAGGGTCAGCTTGCCAGGGCCGGGAAAGGCCAGCTCTGTGGCGCGGTACTGGTCGCCGAAGCCGTGGCGGGCCACCACCACGGGCTTGTCCCAGTGGGACACCAGGCGCGGCACGTTCTTGCAGACGATGGGCTCGCGGAAAATGGTGCCGTCGAGGATGTTGCGGATGGTGCCGTTGGGGCTCTTCCACATCTGCTTGAGGTTGAACTCCTTGACGCGCGCCTCGTCGGGCGTGATGGTGGCGCACTTCACGGCCACGCCGTATTCAAGGGTGGCGTTGGCCGAGTCCACCGTGACCTTGTCGTCGGTGGCGTCGCGGTGCTCGACGCCGAGGTCGAAGTACTTGAGCTGGATGTCGAGGTAGGGAAGGATCAACTGCTCGCGGATGCGCTGCCAGATGATGCGCGTCATCTCGTCGCCGTCCATCTCGACGACCGGGTTCTTGACCTTGATTTTGCTCACGGCGGCTCCTGTCCGATGCAGTGGGCCGAGCGGCCCGGTTTTACTGTGTCAGCGCGCGGGAGACCCCGGAATCGGGGCCTCGCCTCCCGTTATTTTCCCCGGCAAATGCGCTCCGGTGAATGCGGTCGTCATACGGCCCGCTCCAGCGCGTGAAACGCCTTCCCGCAATGCGGCAATTATAGCAGAGCGGTCCCCCAGCTCCCGGAGGCATGTGTCAACCGAATGACGGCGGCCCCGTTAATCGGCCTAGACCCGGCAGGTTAAGGGTCGCCAACCCTTAAAAGAGCAAAGGAAGAGAGATGAAAAAGATTCTGGTTCTGACCGCCGCAGGCCTGTTCGCCGCCAGCACCTTGGCGTTCGCTCAAGCCCCGGCCACCGCCCCCGCGAAGCCGGCTGCCCCCGCCGCCGCGCCCGCTCCGGCCGCTGCTCCCGCCCCTGCCGCTCCCGCCGCCAAGGCCGAAGCGCCTGCCAAGGGCAAGAAGAAGGGCAAGCGCGCCAAGAAGGCCAAGGCCGCGAACTAAGCCTCGGTTTGTCCCCGCGGCCCGGCTTTTGCCGGGCCGTTTTGTTTCTGGGCGCGGCGAGGGAATGCCGGTCGCCAGCCCGTTCGCGGGCAACGTCCGGGTGGAGGCGGAACGCGTGTTCGCCTTCTCTTGGCCGGTTGCAAACGAAATGTCAGTTCCGGCGTTGTGGAGGATAGCCGTCCCTAAAAAAAGCGGCTGTTTTCAAAAAACATCAATCCGTAGTTCACCCAGTAGTTCACCCCTTTGAGAGGAAATCAAATGCAAAAGCTGCTCGCCATGATCCTGGCCGCGACCTTCGCCGCCGTGACCTTCAACGCCGTCGCCGCCGACGAGAAGAAGGACGAGAAGAAGACCGAAGCCAAGACCGAAGCCAAGAAGGACGACAAGAAGGCCGACGCCAAGAAGGACGAGAAGAAGGCCGAGAAGAAAGAAGAGAAGAAGTAATACCCTTTCCCCGCGCGCGGGAGGGGGCATCCCTTCTTGACGCGAAGCGAAAGCAAAGGCAGGGTTGACCCCCTGCCTTTTTCATTTTCAGGAGTTCTCATGGCGAAAGCCACCGCAGCACTGGCGTTCGTGGCGGGCGCGCTTGCGTTCCAGGCCTGCGCACTGGCGCAGAATGACGTGCGGTTTCCGGTCATGACCATCAACGCCGGCATGCACGTCATTCGCGCCGAGGTGGCGGCCACCGATCCGGCGCGCATGCAGGGCCTCATGTTCCGCAAGAGCATGGGCCAGAACGAGGGCATGCTGTTCGTGTTCACCGAGCAGGGCCAGCACTGCATGTGGATGAAGAACACGCTGGTGCCGCTGTCGGTGGCCTTCATGAACGAGCGCGGCGTGATCATCAACATCGAGGACATGGCGCCGCAGACCGAGGATTCGCACTGCGCCCGCGACCCGTCGCGCTACGCCCTGGAGATGAGCCGGGGCTGGTTCCGTCAGAAGGGCATCGGACCGGGCGCGCGCATCGAAGGCCTGGACAAGGCGCCGGCGCCGCGCTAACACAGCGGGGTTCTGAAGGGGCGAAGAGCCCCTTCTCTCTTGAGCCTTTAATGTACCCCGCTGGTTCAACGATTGCAGTTTTCGAGCGTCCCCGACGTAGTTGCTATCGGGTTGCATTCACCCCTCAAGAGAGAAGGGGCCTTTGCCCCTTCAAAACCCCGCGCAATGTGCAGATAAAAAAGCCCGTCTTCGACGGGCTTTTTTATCTGGATGGTGGTGGGCTTTCAGCCCAAGCCTCCGCCGTGCGATTGCGCCGCCATGCAAAACAGCATGGGAATGGAGAACATGGTGTTGAAGCGCGAGGCGAACAGCGCCACTTTCGCGGCCTTGGCTTTCTCGGCGGCCTCGACCTGCACGATGCCGAGCACTTTCTTCTGGTTGGGCCAGATGAGGAACCAGACGTTGAAAGCCATGATGAGCGCCATCCACATGCCCAGGCCGATGCCGAGGAAGGGCGACTGCAGGCCCAGCGCAGAGCCGATGTAGCCGTTCATGGCGGCGACCAGCAGGCCGGTGATCACGGTGGCCAGCGCAGCGTAGCGGAACCAGAACAGCGCGGAAGGCGCGATCACCTTGGTGATGGCCGGCTTCTGCTCGTCGGGAATCTTGGGCATGCCGGGAACCTGCACGAAGTTGAAATACCACAGCAAGCCGATCCACATCACGCCCGACGCGATGTGCAGGTAGCGCATGAAGAATGTCCACCAGGTGTGGTCGAACTGCGCGTTGCGCGAGGCGGCGATACCGACCAGGATGAGCATCAGTACGACGCCCGCGGTGACGGTACGGCCCAGCGACTGGAATATTGCGCCCATGAAGTTCAGTCTCCTTTTTCTTGTGCGTAAACTGCACTGCAATGTTGCCGCAGCGCCGGCGCCAGGCCGGGTCCCTTGGCGGCGAGTCTAACACAACGTCATATTTTTCTGACAAGGTTTCCGGAATATTCCCCTATTGCAACGAGGGAAAGATCAGCCTTCCGTCCGCTCCACCCGCGTCAGCGCCGAGCCTTGGGCGAACATCAGTTCGAGCGATTGCCCCGCGTTCACCTGCGAGGCGCGCGTGATGACGGCGCCTTCGGCGGTGCGCGCGATACTGTAGCCGCGCTCCAGCACGCGTCGCGGATTGAGGTGTTCGAGGCTCGCCGACAGGCGCTGCAGCCGCACTTCTCGCGCTTGCTGTCGCGTTTGGGCGGCGGTGGTCATGCGCCGCTGCAGCTTTTCGAGGTCCGCGGCTAACGCCGCGGAAGAGGGGAGGTTCGCGTTGGCTCGATGCAGGAGGCGCGACAATCTCCAGCGCGATTCAGCCATGCAGTTTTCGAGCGCGCGGTGCAGGCATTCACGCAGGTGAGCGAGTTTTGCGTTCTGGGACGCTATCCGCTCACCGGGATGCACCAGCCGGTGCGCGGCGATGTCCAGCCGCTGCATGCGCGCGTGCATGTCGCGATCGAAGCGCTGCCGCATGCGGTGAAGCAGGCCCGCCAATGTCCTCTGCACCGCTTCGCGATCGGGACTCACCAGTTCGGCCGCGGCGGTGGGTGTGGGCGCGCGCTGGTCGGCCGCGAAATCGGCGATGGTGTAGTCGGTTTCGTGGCCGATTCCGCTCACCACCGCAATCGGGCAGGCGCGGATGGCGCGCGCCACGATTTCCTCGTTGAAAGCCCACAGGTCCTCGATGCTGCCTCCGCCGCGCACCAGCAGCAGCACGTCGCAGTCGCGGCGCCGGCCGGCCCGTTCGATGGCCGCGCAGACCTGTTGTGCCGCGCCATCGCCCTGCACGGCAGCCGGATAGAGGACCACGGGAATGGCGGGGTTGCGCCGGGCCAGTGTCGTGAGCACGTCGCGCAACGCGGCGGCCTTGGGCGATGTGACGATGCCGATGGCGCGCGGCCAAGCGGGCAGGGCGCGCTTGCGTCCCGCGTCGAACAGGCCCTCGGCCGCCAACCGGTCGCGCAGCCGCAGAAAGCGCTCGTACAACGCGCCCTGGCCGGCTTGGCGCAGGGTCTCGACAGTGAGTTGGACTTCTCCGCGCGCTTCGTAATAGCCAAGCAGGGCATAGGCCTCAACCTGCATGCCGTCGCGCGGCTTCCAGTTGAGATACTGATGGCGGTTCCTGAACATGACGCAGTGGATTTGCGACTGTTCGTCTTTCAGGACGAAATAGGCGTGGCCTGAGCGGGCGAGGGTGAAGTTCGAGATTTCGCCCGCGACCCAGACCGGGGGAAAGCGGTGCTCCAGCAAGTCCCGCAGGCTGCGGGCCAGCGCGGAAACCGTCAGGATCGCCCCTCTGGCGCCCGAGGGAAGCCCTGTGGATTCCCGCGCCAGTTCTCGATCTTCAAACATCGGCCGAGTGTAACCTATCCACAACGGCGGCCGGATGTAGCGATTCCTCTATGAAAGTGTCATGAAGTCGTCGAAGAGAGTTAGGCAACACATTGAAAATATTGAGTAAATAGGCCAGTACACTTTTTCATCATAAAAATGAAATCCTTTATGAATGGCCTACTTAGGACCGCATTTGACACATTGCTCACAACGTTATCCACAGCAATTGTGGATAAAGATTTGCATGTGGATAGAGTGTTCAAGCCCGCTTTTTTATGCTACCCGCAGCGCCGATTTCATGCTGCGCTGCGTCGCAAACTCTCTTCGTGTCGAACGGCTTTTGTCGCGGTGGCGAGCGACGAGGCGGGGTTACAGCCGCCGCAGCGGCCATGCCGCGCCACGGCAAAATGCCGGCGTTTCCTTGCCGAAGCGGAGACTGCAGGCTAAAGTGTCGGCGGCCTCGCGCCGCCACGGGCAACGCGGGGGCTGACTGGACGCTTTAGGGAGTACGAATTGTTCGCCATCATCGAGGGCGCGGGTTGGCCCATCTGGTTCCTGCTGGTCGCATCCATCATCGCCGTGGCCCTCATCATCGAGCGGCTGGTCATGCTCCGCCAAGCCAAGGTCGTTCCGTCGGGCTTGCTGGAAAAGGCGCTCACGGCCTACCAGAAACAGGGTGCCAGCCCGGAACTGGTGGCGGCGCTGGATTCCGACTCGCCGCTCGGGCGCGTGCTGGCGGCCGGCCTGCGCAACCATAAGAGTTCGCGCTACGTGATGAAGGAATCCATCGAGGAGGCGGGCAAGGCGGTCACGCATGACCTGGAGCGCTTTCTCACCACCCTCGGCACCATCGCCTCCATCAGCCCGCTCATGGGCCTGTTCGGCACGGTGGTGGGCATGATCGAGATCTTCGGTTCCCAGGCGCCCACCGGAACCAATCCGCAAATTCTGGCGCACGGCATTTCCGTGGCGCTGTACAACACCGGCTTCGGCCTGGTCATTGCCATACCGTCCATGATTTTCTTCCGGCATTTCCGCGGCAAGGTGGACAGCTTCGTGGTGGAAATGGAGCAGCAGGCCTCCAAGCTGCTCGACATCGTGCACGGCGAGCGCATGGACTACGCCGTGCCGCCCAAGGCGCAGGCCTGAGCACACCTTCGATGTCGGCAATACCCACATTGGCGCAAAAAAGCAGAGACACCGGCCGCCCGCAATGAATTTTCGCAACACCCGCAAGGAAGATCCGGAAATCAACCTGATTCCGCTGATCGACGTGCTGCTGGTGATCATCATTTTCCTGATGCTCACCACCACTTATTCCAAGTACGCCGAACTGGGAATCCAACTGCCCACGGCCGACGCGGAAAAACAGCTCGAGCGGCCGAACGAGATCAATGTCCAGATAACGGCGACGGGCCAATACCAGGTGAACCGCCGGGCGGTTATTTTCAAGGACGTGGCGTCGCTGGCCGAGGAACTGCGCCGCGCCGGGGCCGACATGAAGGAGCCCATCGTCATCATCAACGGCGACAACCGGGTGCCCTACCAGGCGGTGGTGCGCGTGATGGACGCGGCGCGCCAGGCGGGCTATGGGCAGGTGGCATTCTCGGTCGAGCAAACACGTTAGCGTGTTTCGCTTGGACCCCAGCGTGTTCGCTTGGGCGTTAGCGCGTTCCGCACCATGAGCGCCAGCGCGCCGGCATGAGCGCCGCGGACTTCGCCGCCAGGCACTGGTACCGCCTGGGCGTGCTGTCGCTGGCCCTGTTTCCCCTGTCGCTGCTGTTCCGTGCGCTCGCGGCCCTGCGCCGCGCCGGCTACCGCGCCGGCCTGCTCAAGAGCGCGCGCCTGTCCGTGCCGGTGGTGGTGTTCGGCAACCTCGTGGCGGGCGGCACGGGCAAGACGCCCCTGGTGATCTGGGCGGCACAGTTGCTGCGCGCGCGCGGAGGCCGCCCCGGCATCGTCCTGCGCGGGCACGGCGGCAGC
>DATNCF010000579.1:0-3851 GCA_035571675.1 Burkholderiales bacterium
GCAGGAACGCACCGAGTGGCACCGCGTCGTGTTCTACGGCCGCACCGCCGAGGTGGCCGGCGAATACCTCCGCAAAGGCGGCGCTGTTCTCGTGGAGGGAAAGATTCGCACCCGCAAGTGGGAGAAGGATGGCGTGGACCACTACACCACCGAAATCATCGGCGACAGGATGACCATGATCGGTGCGAAGCCGCGCGGCGACGGTGACCCCGGGGAGGAACGGGAACCCGCGCGCAACGCCAGCAAGCCGCCCCGGCAACCCGCCGGCAATTTCGATGACATGGACGACGACATTCCGTTCTAGGGAGGAGCAGATGAATTGTACCGAAGAAAATTTCCGCAAGGACATCAGCGGCCACGTCATGACTGTGCTGCGCGCCGACGGCGTGAATCGCCACATCCGGTTCAAACGCCCCGGCATGCAAGCCTACTGGTTCGACCTGCTCACCTGGCCCGGCGTGCTGTGCATCGACGGCGACTGCGGCACCTACGTTTTCAAGCGCGTGGAGGACATGTTCAAGTTCTTCCGTCCCGACCATGGCGAGGGTGAGCCGGGCCGGCTGTTCATCAACCCCTCCTATTGGGCCGAGAAGTGCGCCAGCCAGTCCAAGTTTGGCGAGGGCATACAGCGCTACTCTCCGGAAGCCTTCAGGGCGGCGGTGAAGGCCGACATCGAAGCCCACTTCGAGGGCAGCGAGGACCACGAGCAGAAAGCCATCGTCATGGCCGCTGCCGAGCGCGAGGTTCTGCCCTATGCAGACTCGGAGCACGAAGCGTATCCGGCCATCTGTGAGTTCGAAAGCGAGTCGTTCCACTTTGTGGACTTCTTCGACCGACGCCTGACGGACTACACCTTCCACTTCATCTGGAACCTCTACGCCATCGCCTGGGGCATCCAGCAGTACGACACCACCGCGAGGGTGCCGGCGTGAACGACATCAGGGAGATTCGGCACTTTCACCTATTCGCAGGCCTCGGCGGCGGCGCCAGGGGCTTCAATCGCGGGCAGGCCCGCGTCGGCAACATGGTGGCCAAGTTCCGCTGCATCGGCGGCATCGACGTGGACCGCGCGGCCATGGCGGACTTCGGCAAGCTGACCGGCGTGGCGGGCACCGTGCTGGACCTGTTCGACAGGTCGCAGTACATCGCCTTCCACGGAAAGGAGCCGCCGGCAGACTGGCGCGCGGCCACCCCGCAGGACATCCAGCGCGCCGCCGGCGGCGAGCGGCCGCACATCGTTTTCCTGAGCGCGCCGTGCAAGGGCTTCAGCGGCCTGCTCAGCGAAACCAAATCGCGCACCGACAAGTACCAGGCTCTGAACCGGCTGACGGTGCGCGGCGTTTTCCTGATGCTGGAAGCCTGGAAGGACGACCCGCCCGAGCTGATTGTCTTCGAAAACGTGCCGCGCATCGCCAACCGTGGCCGCAAGCTGCTCGATCAAATTGTCGCGCTGCTCAGGAGCTACAGCTATGCCGTGGCGGAAACCACGCACGACTGCGGTGAACTCGGCGGCCTCGCACAGAGCCGAAAGCGCTTCCTGCTGGTGGCGCGCCACGCCGAGAAAGTGCCCGCCTTCCTGTACCAGCCCGACAAGCGCCCGCTGCGCGCCGTGGGCGACGTGCTCAGCAAGCTGCCGATGCCCGGCGATCCTCGAGGCGGGCCCATGCACCGCATGCCCGCCCTTCAGTGGAAAACCTGGGTGCGCCTCGCCTTCGTGGAAGCCGGCTCCGACTGGCGCAGCCTGAACCGGCTGGCGGTACAGGATGGCGCGCTGCGCGACTACCTGATCGTGCCCGCCGCCCACGGCGGCTACCTCGGCGTCAACGGCTGGAACGAAACCGCCGGCGTGGTGGCGGGCCATTCCCGCGCTGCCAACGGAAATTTCAGCGTCGCCGACCCGCGCGCCGAGCTGTACAGCCACGGCTACGGCGTGATGGGCTGGCGCGAAACCGCTGGCGCTATCGCCGGCGAGAGCCTGCCGTCCAATGGCCGCTTCGCCGTGGCTGACCCGCGTGGCCAGCACCGCCACGAGTTCGGGCAATACGGCGTGCGCCAGTGGTCCGACACCATGGGCGTGGTCAGCGGACAAACCGCGCCCGGCGGCGGGCCGAACTCAATTGCCGATCCCCGCATGCCGCCCTCGGAAAACCGGCAAAACGGCATGTACCGCGTCGTGGCCTGGGACCGCACCGCGCTGGCCGTGACCGGCGCAAGCCACGTCGGCGGCGCGGCCCAGTCCGTGGCCGATCCGCGCGGCGGGCCGAGCGCGGACTTGCTCCACGGGAAGTACCACATGACGCCGTGGAACGAGCCGGCGCGCACGGTAATCGCTGGCAATGCCAACGGCGCCTTTGCCGTCGCCGACCCGCGCCCGGCCATCGACCCCGCGCAGCGCGACGCCTACCTCACCGGCGGGCACTACGGCGTGGTGCCGTGGGCTGCCACCGCCGGCGCGGTCTCCGCGTCCGCAGTGCACGACAACGGGCGGTGGTCCGTGGCCGACCCCCGCCCCATGCCGGCACCCGCCGACAAGCTGGTGGCCTGCATCCGGGCGCTGGACGGTACTTGGCACCGCCCCTTCACCACGCTGGATCTGGCCGCGCTGCAAAGCCTCGTGGACCCCGAGGAATACCTCGAACTCAACGGCCTGTCGGATCAGGCGTGGCGCGAGCGCATCGGCAACGCCGTGCCGCCCGAGGCTGCGGCGGCCATCGCCGGCGTGATGGGCACCACGCTGCTGCTTTCGTGGGCCGGCGAATCCTTCCAACTGTCCAGCCAGGCCATATGGGTGCGGCCCGTGGCGCTGGCCCTCGCCGTGAGGCAACCGTGAAAGACGACGAAGACTACTTCGCGTCGGTCATGGGCAATTTCGAGCGCCGCTGGCGCGAAGTGGAAATCAGGCTGGCGCGATCGAACGGGCAACGCGCGCGCCACGCCAAAGCCGCGATCCGCGCCAAATCGGCGCGCGCACAGGAAATCACCAATCTGTCGTTCCTGGCCATCGGCGTGCCGCCGCTCGTTATCAATCGCATCGCCCCGACCCTGTCCACCGCCGCACTGGCGAAGCTGCAGGGCATCGACATCAGGGAGGACACCCCGCAATGACCAAGGAACAACAATTCGCTCCCTTCTTCCTCGACGGCAAGGCGCGGCTGAAGCACATCAACTTGCGCAAAGAGGGCGAGGAAGACAACAAGGAACTGGCCTCGGACCTGAAATTCGAGGCCACCACGGGCGCCGACCTTCTGCTCGCTTTCCACCCGCAGCTACGCCTCATGCTGTTCAACCCCGACGGGGAAGTGCGCTTTCCCATGATGGGGGCAGTGTCCTGGGCCGGGCAGTTCAACAGCATGGCCGTGCGCATCAGCCCGAACGAACCCGGCGAGCGCCGTTTCAACTCGGCCAAGCTGAAGAGCTTCGTGTTCGAGCCGCAGCGCGGGTTCAAGGTGAAGGTGACGCTGTCGGCGCAGATCCACCCGCAGGCGGGCGACCCCGACTTTCTGGCCGAGTGCCTGCACGAGGACGTGCCCATCCAGATCGAGGCCATGGGCGACCTGTTTTCCGCCGAGTCGCGCCAGGACCCGGCCGAGCACGCCCGCCAGATGCACAACAGGGCCATGCAGGACGGCACGACGGTGCGCATCAAGGTGGGTGATGCCGAAGTCACCCTGGGCGCGCTCAACGACGACATCCTCGCCAAGTTCAGGGCCGCCGGCAAGGCCGAGGGCGAGAAGGAAGATGGCGGCGACTTCGACAAGGGCTACGCCATGGTGTGCGCAGCCTTTGCCCAAGTGTTCATCGAGGAACACGCCACCGAACTGGAAGCCGTCTACGCCGACGGCTACGACGAG
>DATNCF010000580.1:0-3342 GCA_035571675.1 Burkholderiales bacterium
CTTGAAACCGACCGGGTGGTTTGTTAAATTACGGCTGGGCGGTTCGCCGCTCCCCGCTTTTCCTCCCTGAGCGGGTGCCTTAATGTGTGACAGCAAAAAGGCTTCCCACCCCGGCTTTTGAGCCGGGGTTTTTTTTGGCCGCACTTTTTGTCCCTACACTTCGGCCATGCGCTGGATCAAATGAATACCGGGCCAGGATGCACAAGACCTCCGCCTGGCCTCTTTCGCAAGCCTATGCGGCATTGATCGTCTATGCCAGCCTGTATCCGTTTTCCGGCTGGCGCGATCAAGGCCTGGCTCCCTGGGAATTCCTGTGGAGTCCGTGGCCCAAGTATTGGACCGGCTTCGACATCGCTGCCAACGTCGCCGGTTACGTGCCACTGGGTTTCCTGCTGGCGCTGAGCTTTCTGAGGCGCGGCAGCCAGCGCTTCGCCCCCACCACACGGACGGCTGCGGTGATGGTGGCCGTGCTCGCGGCCGCCCTGTTGTCTCTGTGCATGGAGGCCCTGCAAAGCTACCTGCCCTCCCGCGTCGCCTCGAACGTGGACTTCGTGCTCAATGTCGCAGGTGCAACGCTCGGCGCGGTGCTGGCGGCGGGGCTGGAGCTGGCGGGCGCGATCGACCGCTGGAGCCGCTTTCGCGTGCGTTGGTTTGTCGATGACGCGCGCGGCGCGCTGGTGCTCCTGGCGCTCTGGCCGTTCGCGCTGCTCTTTCCGGCCTCGGTGCCGTTCGGGCTGGGGCAGGTCTTCGAGCGGGTGGAAACGGCGCTCACCGACTGGTTGCTCGACACGCCATTCCTGGAGTGGCTGCCGGTGCGCGACGTCGAACTGCAGCCGCTGGTTCCGGGCATGGAACTGGTCTGCGTCGCACTGGGCGCCATCATTCCCAGCCTGCTGGGCTACTCGATCATCCGCGCGCGCGGCCGGCGCGCCTTGTTCGCCCTCGCCACCGTCGCCGTCGGGGTCGCTGCGACCGCCTTGTCGGCGGCGCTGAGCTGGGGTCCCTCGCACGCCTGGGCCTGGCTCAGCCTGCCTGTGCGGGTCGGTCTCGTTGCGGGGCTGGTGCTGTCCCTGGCGCTGTTGCCGGTGCCCCGCCGTGGCTGCGCTGCCTTGGTGCTGCTGGCGCTTGTCATCCACCTCAGCTTGTTGAACCAGGCGCCGGCCAGCGCGTATTTCGCCCAGACCCTGAAAACCTGGGAGCAGGGCCGCTTCATCCGCTTCAACGGACTGGCCCAGTGGCTGGGCTGGATGTGGCCTTATGCCGCGCTGGCTTATGTGCTGCTGCGGGTCTCGCGCGGCGATCCGCCCAATAGAATGGCCGCATGAGCGACCCGACCTCCTCGTCTTATTACGAGCGGCACATCTTCTTTTGCCTGAACGAGCGCGCTAACGGCGAAGCGTGCTGTGCCCAGCACCACGCCCAGGAGGCATATGACCGCTGCAAGGCGCAGGTCAAGTCGCAGGGGCTGTCGGGACCCGGCAAGGTTCGCGTGAACCGGGCCGGGTGCATGGACCGCTGCGCCGCCGGACCGGTGGCGGTGGTCTATCCGGACGCAGTCTGGTACACCTACGTGGACGAGCACGACATCGACGAAATCGTCGAATCGCACTTGAAGCGCGGCCAGGTCGTCGAACGCCTGTTGACGCCGCCGCACCTGGGACGATGAATTCTCAAACCCGGCGTTTCCAGGTGGCCGGCGCGGCCGGCGCCATCGAAGTCTTGCGCGACGAGCCGATGTCGGGCAGGCCCCGGCGCGGAACGGCCGTGATCACCCATCCGCATCCGCTGTTTGGCGGCACCATGGACAACAAGGTGGTGCAGACGATGGCCCGCGCCTTCGTGCAGGCGGGCTGGACCGCGCTGCGTTTCAATTTCCGGGGTGTCGGCGCCAGCCAGGGGCAGCACGACGAGGGCCGCGGCGAACTGGATGACATGTTGGCTGTGATCGCCGCCGAGGCCGCCGAAGGTCCCCTGGCGCTGGCCGGCTTTTCGTTCGGCTCCTACGTTGCCAGCCGGGCGGCGCAGGCGCTCTGGTCTTCGCGCAGCATCGAGAAAATCGTCCTGGTCGGCACCGCTGCCTCCCGTTTCGACGTGGCGACCTTGCCGCAGGAAGCGCAGGAGATGACCCTGGTAATCCACGGTGAGCAGGATGACACCGTGCCTTTGGCTTCGGTGATGGACTGGGCACGGCCCCAGTCACTTCCGGTTACGGTGGTCCCCGGAGGCGGTCATTTCTTTCACGGACAATTGCCGCTCCTGAAAAGCCTGGTGGCTCGCCACCTTCGTTCCTGATATTCCCTACCCATGAAAAAATTCGTGTTGGCTCTGGCCGCGCCCCTCCTTGCGCTCTTTTGTCTTGCCGCCGCCGCGCAGGTGCCGCAGCCGCCGGAAGTCGCAGCGCGCAGCTATCTGCTGTTCGACGCCACCGCCAACCAGATGCTGGCAGGGCGCGACATCGACGCGTCGATCGAGCCGGCTTCGCTGACCAAGTTGATGACCGCTTATCTGGTTTTCGACGCGCTGCGCAACAAGAAGGTAGACCTCAAGCAGACCCTGCCCGTCAGCGAACGAGCCTGGAAGACGCCGGGCTCGCGGATGTTCATCGACCCGAAGATGCAGGTGCCGGTGGACGACCTCTTGAAGGGCATGATCGTCCAGTCGGGCAACGATGCCACGGTGGCGCTCGCTGAAGGCGTAGGCGGCACGTACGAGCACTTCGTCCAGCTCATGAACGACCAGGCCAAGGCAATGGGCCTGAAAGCCACCAGTTATCGCAACCCGGAGGGCCTGACAGAAGCCGGCCATAGCACCACGGCGCGCGACCTGAGCGTGCTGGCCACCCGGCTGATCCAGGACTTCCCCGAGTACCTGCCGTACTACTCCATCAAGAAATACCGCTATCAGGGTACCCCCACGGCCAACGACACGAATCGCAACATGCTGCTGTTTCGCGATCCCACTGTGGATGGCCTGAAAACCGGCCACACCGATGCTGCCGGCTACTGCCTGATCGCCACTGCAAAACGCGACTTCCCGAATTTGGGCGCTCGCCGGTTGCTGGCGATCGTGCTGGGCTCGACCAGCGAAACCGCCCGCGCCAACGAAGCGCAGAAACTCCTCAACTGGGGCTACACGGCTTTCGACGGCATCAAACTGTTTGACGCGAACCAGCCCGTCGCGACGCCCGAAATCTGGAAAGGCAGCGAAAAGACCGTCAAGCTGGGTCGTACGCAGGCGGTCGTCGTGGCCATTCCGGCCGGCACAGCCGGACGAATCAAGACCCAGGTGGCGCGCCCGGACCCGCTTGTGGCGCCCCTGAACAAAGGCCAGCAAGTAGGAACG
>DATNCF010000581.1:0-11348 GCA_035571675.1 Burkholderiales bacterium
TGTAGAAAAATACGAAAATGGGCATCCACATGGCAATGACCTTGCCGCTGACCGCGGTGGAGATCATGGCGCCGACCACGCCCATGGATACCATCCAGTTGCACAGCATGCCGCGCAGGAAAATGGTCAGCCAGCCGGCCAGGCCGTACTTGGCGTAGCCCAGGGTACGCGCCACGCCGATGCCGGCCAGCCTCTTGCCCACTTCGCCCGGATCGGTGGAAAAGCCGTACGTGAACACCACGGCCATCATGAAGGCCACGGTCAGTGCGCCGGCGAAATTGCCCACGAACACCAAGCCCCAGTTGCGCAGGACGCCGCCCACGGTGACGCCCGGGCGCTTGTCCAGCAAAGCGAGCGGCGCGAGGACGAACACGCCGGTGAGCAGGTCGAAGCCCATGAGGTAGAGCATGCAGAACCCGACCGGGAACAGGATGGCCCCCACCAGCGGGTTGCCGGTCTGGACGGTGATGCTCACCGCGAACACCGCGGCCAGCGCCAGCGTGGCGCCGGCCATGTAGGCACGCACCAGGGTATCGCGGGTGGACATGAAAACCTTGGATTCGCCGGCATCGACCATCTTGGCGACGAATTCGGTTGGTGCTAGATACGACATGTTGTTTCCCCTTTAATAATTTATGGTTTCAATCAACTTCAAACATGAGGGCGCGCTTTGGCTTTTTCCGGAGGCTCCCCGCTACGCGGGGAGAGATTAAGCCGAGCTTCGTTGTCCGAGCGCGCGGGTTTTCAACCCTTCCCGCGCAGCGGGAAGCCTCGTGGAATATGCAGCTACCCTGTAACGCTATAGCTGCAAATAGATTTGACCTTCCTCTACTTTGACGGGAAAACTCGCAGCGCAGCCCACGTCGGGCGCCACGGCCTGCCCGTCGGCGAGGCCGATCTGCCAGCCGTGCAGCGGGCAGGCCACGTGCTTGCCATACACGATGCCCTGCGACAGCGGCCCGCCCTTGTGCGGGCACTTGTCGCGCAGCGCGAACACCTCGTCCTCGGCGTTGCGGAACACGGCGATGTCGCCGTGTCCGCTGTGCACCACGCGCGCGCCCAGGCGCGGGATGTCCTGCAGGGCGCAAACCTTCGTCCACTTCACGTTCGTGCTCATTTTCATAGCCGCGTTCATGGCTGCATTCATACCGCCACCTCAAGGGACTCGAACTCGCTGCGGCCGGCGCCGGCGGCGCGCTCCTGCCACGGGTCCTTCTCGCCCTGGAGCGCGAACTGCAAGCGTGCATACAAGGCCTTGCGCCCCTCGGCGTCCTCCAGCACGCGCTTCTTGACGTAATCCAGGCCCACCCGCGCCACGTAGTGCACGGTGCGGTCGAGGTAGCGCGCCTCCTCGCGGTAGAGCTGGACGAAGGCGCCGGCATATTCCAGCACCTCCTCGGCGGTCTTCACCTTGCACAGGAACTGCGCCACCTCGGTCTTGATGCCGCCGTTGCCGGCCACGTAAATCTCCCAGCCCGAGTCCACGCCGATGACGCCCACGTCCTTGATGCCCGACTCGGCGCAGTTGCGCGGGCAGCCGGACACGGCCATCTTCACCTTGTGCGGGGCGTACATTTTCCAGAAGGCCTGCTCCAGGTCGATGCCCATTTGCGTCGAGTCCTGCACGCCGAAGCGGCACCATTCGCTGCCCACGCAGGTTTTCACCGTGCGCAGCGCCTTGGCGTAGGCGTGTCCCGAGGGCATGGCGAGGTCGGCCCAGACCTTGGGCAAATCGGCCTTCTTCACGCCCAGCAGGTCGATGCGCTGGCCGCCCGTGACCTTGACCGTGGGAATGTCGTATTTTTCCACCACGTCGGCGATACGGCGCAGTTGCTTGGCGTCGGTGACGCCGCCGAACATGCGCGGCACCACCGAGTAAGTGCCGTCCTTCTGGATATTGGCGTGGGCGCGCTCGTTGATGAAGCGCGACTGCGGGTCGTCCAGGGCCTCGTGCGGCCAGGTGGACAGCAGGTAGTAGTTGAGCGCCGGCCGGCACGAGGCGCAGCCGTTGGGCGTGCGCCATTCCATGAAACTCTGCACGTCGGGAATGCTGAGCAGATGCTGCTCGCGGATGGTCTTGCGCACTTCCTCGTGGGTGTGGTCGGTGCAGCCGCACATGGGCTTGGTGGCCGTCTGCTGCGGTTCGTAGGCGCCGCCCACGGTGGAGGCGAGGATCTGCTCCACCAGGCCGGTGCAGGAGCCGCACGAGGACGAGGCCTTGGTGTGCTTGCGCACATCCTCCAGCGTGAACAGGCCCTGCGACTTGATGGCCTTGACGATGGCGCCCTTGCACACGCCGTTGCAGCCGCACACCTCCATTTCGTCGGGCATGTTGGCGGCGTTGTTCTGCCCCTGGTGGCCGCTGTTGCCCAGGTGCGACTGGCCGAACATGAGGTGGTCGCGGATCTCGGCGATGTTCTGCTTGTCGCGCAGCAACTGGAAATACCAGGCGCCGTCGACGGTGTCGCCGTACAGCACGCCGCCCACCACGCGGTCGTCCTGGATGACCAGGCGCTTGTACACCCCGCCCACGGCGTCCTGCAGCACGATGTCCTCGGTGTTGGCGCCGCCCATGAAATTGCCGGCCGAGAACAGGTCGATGCCGGTAACCTTGAGCTTGGTGGAGGTGACCGAGCCCTGGTAGCGGCCGATGCCCATGAGCGCCAGGTGGTTGGCGCACACCTTGGCCATTTCGAACAGCGGCGCGACGAGCCCGTAGGCGATGCCGCGGTGGCTGGCGCATTCGCCCACGGCGTAAATGCGCGGGTCGTAGGTCTGCAGCGTGTCGTTCACCACCACGCCGCGGGTGCAGTGAATGCCGGCCGAGCGCGCGAGGTCGTCGTTGGGCTTGATGCCCACGGCCATGCACACCAGGTCGGCGGGAATGGTTTCGCCGTCGGAGAAGCTCACGCTCTCCACCCGCCCCGCCTTTCCGTCAATGAGGGGTCCATTGATGGACGTGGTCTGCTTGCGCAGCAGGAACTTGAGGCCGCGGTCTTCCAGCGATTTCTTCAGCATGTCGGCGGCGGTACGGTCAAGCTGGCGCTCCATCAGCCACTCGGCCAGGTGCACCACGGTCACGTCCATGCCGCGCTGCTTGAGGCCGTTTGCCGCTTCCAGGCCCAGCAGACCGCCGCCGATGACCACCGCGCGCTTGTATTGGCCGGAGGCCTCGATCATGGCGTTGGTGTCGCCGATGTCGCGGTAGGTGAGCACGCCCTGCAGATCCTTGCCCGGGATGGGCAGGATGAAGGGATTGGAACCGGTGGCGAGCAGCAGACGGTCGTAGTCTTCCTCGGTGCCGTCTTCGGCCGTGACCTTGCGGCCACGGCGGTCGATCTTGACCACCTTCTTGTTCAGGTGCAGGCGGATGCCGTTCTGTTCGTACCAGTCGACATCGTTCAGCATGATGTCCTTGATGGTCATTTCCCCGGCCAGCACGGGCGAGAGCAGGATGCGGTTGTAGTTGGCATGCGGCTCGGCGCCGAACACCGTGATGTCGTACATGCCCGGGGCGATCTTGAGCAGTTCCTCAAGGGTGCGGACGCCGGCCATGCCATTACCGACCATGACGAGCTTCATTTTCTTCATTTTCATGCCGCATCTCCGGAGCAGCAGCGCGGAGCCCCGCAGGGGGCCGCGCGGTCAATACCTTCGACCATCACCAATTTCATTTTTTTCATCTTCATGTTGCTTCCTCTTTTACGACGTTGTTTCCAACAGCGCGGGCCGCGGTGCGGAGCGGCCCGCGCGGTCCTTCATGCGGCTTTTTTGAATGCAATCAGCCGTTTCAATTCGGGGACGCATGAACCGCACTCCGTCCCGCATTTCAACTTCGCCTGCAGCGTCCCAAGATCGGCGCCTGACGCAATCTCGGCGCTGATTTCGCTTTCCGACACGTCGTGGCAGTTGCACACGATGCGTCCGCGCGCGTTGCTGCCCGCGGGCGGCGCCGACACCGGGGCCAGCACCCAACGCCGCACCGTGTCGATGGCCATGCCTTCGGCCACGGCCTGCTTCAGCCAGTCGCGGGCGGCGGTTTCGCCGCTCAGGCGCACGCCTGCCAACCGCCCGTCGGTCACGGTGACGCGCTTGGCCACGCCGCGGCGCGCGTCGGCATAGGACAGGCTGGCGGCGGGATCGAAACCGAAGCAGCGGTCGATGCGCTCCACCAGTTCCTCGCCCGCCGGCACGGCGTTGGCGGCGCGCAGGATGACGGCGGGGCGCTCGCGGCCGAACAGCCCCAGCGCGGCGTAGCCGAACTCGGCCAGCAGCGGCTGCGCGGCGGCCAGCAGGGCGGACGCGTCGGCCTCGGACACGGCGCGCATGACCACCAGCTCCCAGGGCAGGTCGAGCTTGTCCACGCGCACCGCGGCGTGCTTCAGCTCGGGCTGCTTTGATTGCGGATCGAAATCCGGCACGGTGAGGGCGTTGGCGCCCGGCGAATTCATGAACTGGCTGCCCCAGTGCATGGGCAGGTAGGTCTGGCCCGGGCGCATGTCCGCGGAGGCCGCCACGCGCACCGCGATTTCGCCGCGCCGGCTGGACACGCGCGCGATGTCGCCGTCGGCCAGGCCGCGGCGGCGCATGTCGCGCGCGTTCATGGCCAGCAGCGGCTCCTCGACGTGGCCGTAAAGCTGGGGCACGCGGCCGGTGCGGGTCATGCCGTGCCAATGGTCGCGCAGCCGCCCGGTGTTGAAATGCAGGGGATAGCGCGCGTCGGTTTTCTCGGCCGTGGGCTTGTGGTCGGTGAGGGCGAAGCGCGCGCGGCCGGATGGCGTGGGGTAGACGCCGTCGGCATAAAGGCGCGCGGCGCCCGTGGATTCACCCTCGCGCAGTGGCCATTGCTGCGGCGCCTGGTCGAGCAGGGCGTAGCTCATGCCGGTGATGTCGAGGTCGCGGCCGCGGGTGGTGGCGCGGTGCTCGTTGAACACGTCCTCGGCGCTGGCGTAGGGGAACAGGCGCCGGGCGTCGCCGTGGTTCAGTTCGCTTCCCAGTTCGCGTCCCAGGGCCAGGGCGAAATCACGCGCGATCACCCAATCGTGGCGCGCCTCGCCGGGCGGCGGCACGGCCGCGCGCACGCGCGTGATGCGGCGCTCGGAATTGGTCACGGTGCCGTCCTTTTCACCCCAGGTGCTGGCGGGCAGCAGCAGGTCGGCGAAGGCGGCGGTGTCGGTGTGGGCGTAGCAATCCTGCAGCACCACGAATTCCGCGCGTGCAAGCGCCGATCGCACCAGCGTGGCGTCGGGCATTGACTGGGCGGGATTGGTGCAGGCGATCCACACCGCGCGCACTTCGCCCAAGCGCAGGGCCTGGAACAGTTCCACGGCGGTCTTGCCCGGACGCGCGGGCAGGCTGTCCACGCCCCACAGCGCGGCCACTTCCGCGCGATGCGCGGGATCGGCAAGGTCGCGGTGCGCCGGCAGCAGGTTGGCCATGCCGCCCACCTCGCGGCCGCCCATGGCATTGGGCTGCCCCGTGAGCGAGAACGGTCCCGCGCCCGGGCGGCCGATGTGGCCCGTGGCGAGGTGCAGGTTGATGAGCGCGGCGTTGTTGTGCGTGCCGTTGGCCGACTGGTTGAGGCCCTGGCAGTACAGCGACAGCGTGGCGCGGCTCTGCCCGAACCACTTGGCCGCGGTGACGATGTCGGCGGCGGCCACGCCGCAGATCTCCGCCGCCAACGCGGGCGTGAACTCGCGCACCTTGTCGCGCAGGGCATCGAAGCCCTCGGTATGGGCGCGAATGTAGTCCATGTCGCACAGCCCCTCCCACAACAGCACGTGCAGCATGGCGTGGCAAAGCGCCACGTCGGTTCCCGGCAGGATGGCAAGGTGCAGGTCGGCGTCGCGCGCGGTGTCGGTGCGGCGCGGGTCGACCACGATCATTTTCAGGCCGGGATTGCGCGCGCGCGCCGCCTCGATGCGCCGGTACAGGATCGGATGCGCCCACGCCGTGTTCGATCCGGCGATGAAGAGGCATTGCGCGTGATCGATGTCCTCGTAGCACGCCGGCGGCGCGTCGCTTCCCAGCGTCGCCTTGTAGCCCGCCACCGCGCTCGACATGCATAGCCGCGAGTTGGTGTCGACGTTGTTGGTGCCGATCAGCCCCTTGGCCAGCTTGTTGAAGACGTAGTAGTCCTCGGTGAGCAACTGGCCGGAGATGTAGAAGGCCACGGCGTCCGGGCCGTGCTCGCGGATGACGCGGCCGAAGCGCTCGGCGGCCAGGGCCAGCGCGCCGTCCCAATGCATGCGCACGGTGCCGCCCCGCCGCCCCTGGGAGTCGCGCGAGTCGCGTGGCCGCTCCGGTCCGCCGCGCGGCCGAAGTTGGGGATACAGCAGGCGGCCGGCGGCGCCCGCGGTCAGGTGCAGGGTGGAGCCCTTGGTGCACAGCTTGCCGAAATTGGCCGGGTGGGCGGGGTCTCCGCGCACGCCGGTGATGGCGGCGCCCTGCGGCCGCTGTTCGGTCTCCACGATCACGCCGCAGCCCACGCCGCAGTAGCAACAGGTGGAGCGGGTCTCGGGCATGGTCAGCCCGCGTGGAGTCCGGCGCGGCCCGGCGCGCCGGACAGGGAGTTCGCCACCATCACAGTCGTGGCCAATGAATCGGCCAGGGTTTCCGCGAGGAGCGAGTAGGCGTCCAGCCACGCCAGCTTGGTCTCATCGGTGAACTCGTCTTCAAGCCCGCGCGCCAGCGTCCAGATCAGCGCCTGGCCGGCGGCGTCGAAGGCCGAGGGCCGCAGCATGCGACCGAAAGACGAGCGCGCCAGCGCCTGCACCGCGCGCTTGAGGCAGTCCAGCTTGTTCAGGTTGGACACCAGCGCGGCCATGAAGTGCTTGAGGCTCTCGCCCCGACGCTCCCAATCCTCGTCCTGGTCCTTGAACATCACGCGCAGGCCGGGTTCCAGGGCGAACAGCCGGGTGTAGAACAACTCGGCGAAGGTCTTCGCAATGGGGTCCAGCTTGCGGAAAGTGCTCTGGACCAGGCTGATCTGGCGCGGCGTGAGGTTCATGGACGATGCTCGCTGGGTTTCGCCCGCCGGTCCCTACGCCGCGACCTTCATCTGCTTCTGGTACAGGAACTGCAGCACCGCGGCGCGCAGCTCCATGTAGCGCGGGTGATGCGCCAGCGCCAGCCGGTCGCGCGGCCGCGGCAGGTCCACATGCAGGATTTCGCCGATGGTGGCGGCCGGACCGTTGGTCATCATCACCACGCGGTCCGACAGCAGCACCGCCTCGTCCACGTCGTGCGTGACCATGATCACGGTGCGGCCGGGGCCGCCGTCGGTGGCGGCGACGATGCGCGTCAGCTCGTCCTGCAGGTGGGCGCGGGTGAGGGCGTCCAGCGCGCCGAACGGCTCGTCCATGAGCAGCACCTTGGGCTCCATGGACAGCGCCCGCGCGATGCCCACGCGCTGCTTCATGCCGCCGGAGATTTCGTGCGGATATTTGTGCAGGGCGTGCTCGAGGTGCACCAGCTTCAGCGCCTCCTCGGCGCGGCGCTTCATGTCGGCCTTGGACTCTTTGGCGGCGAACACGCGCTCCACCGCCAGGTACACGTTCTCCAGGCAGGTGAGCCAGGGCAGCAGCGAATGGTTCTGGAACACCACGCCGCGGTCCGGGCCGGGGCCGGAGATTTCGCGGCCGGCCAGGATCATGGCGCCCGCGGTGGGTTTGAGCAGGCCGGTGACCAGGTTGAGCAGCGTGGACTTGCCGCAGCCCGAATGCCCGATCAGGCTGACGAACTCGCCTTCCTTGATTTCGAGGTTGATGTCTTTGAGCGCGGTGAACGGACCCTTCTTGGTCTCGAACACCATGCCCACGTCGTCGATGCTCAGGTACTTGTTCATGTGTGCTTCCCGCTCTAAAAGCGCCGTTTGCCTACTCGTAGCTGAAGCGCCGCGCCGCCAGGATGAGCAACTGCTCCAGGGCGAGGCCGACGATGCCCACGGTGAAAATGGCGATGATGATGTGCGGGACGTTGAGGTTGTTCCACTCGTCCCACACCCAGAAGCCGATGCCCACGCCGCCGGTGAGCATCTCGGCCGCCACGATGACCAGCCAGGCCACGCCGATGGACAGGCGCACCCCGGTCATCATGTACGGCAGCGTGGCCGGGAACAGGATCTTGCTGAACACCTTCCATTCGGACAGCTTCAGCACCTTGGCCACGTTCATGTAGTCGGCGGGAATCTGGCGCACGCCGAGGGCGGTGTTGATGATCATGGGCCAGATGCTGGAAATGAAAATCACGTAAATGGCGGCGGGATTGGCGGCCTTGAACACCAGCAGGCCGATGGGCAGCCAGGCCAGCGGCGACACCGGCCGCAACAGCGAAATGACCGGCGCCGCCATGTCGGACAGGAAGCGAAAACGTCCCAGCGCGAAGCCGAGCGGAATGCCGATCAAAGCCGCCATGCCGAAGCCGATGCCCACGCGCCCCAGCGAATCGAGCACGTTCCAGCCGATGCCCTGGTCGTTGGGGCCCTTGCGGTAGAAGGGATCGCCGAACACCTGTACGGCCGAACGCCAGGTTTCCAGGGGCGTGGGCAGGCGACCGCCCTTGGCGAGGATGGACCAGAACGCCACGAACAGCGCCAGCCCCAGGGCCATGGCGATGGCCCGGATCAGCCAGTCCGGCACGGGGGTGCGGACGTACAACGGCTTTTCAGCCGCCGCCGGCTCACGCATGACCGGAGCCAGGGGCGGCTTTTCCGGCAGCAGCTCATTGGCCGCGACCGGGGTCGCGGCCTCGGGCGCGGAACTCGCGCTCCCGGCCTTCGGCGCCGAGTTCTCGCTTCCGGCTTCGGCATGCATATCGAGGGCGGGCTTGAGGCTGACGGCGTTCATGGGCTTCCTTTGCGTTGTGTTCCGGCCTAGGCCGCCTTGATCTTGAAAGAGCCGGCGTACTTCTTGGCGTCCTTGCCGTCCCAGACCGTGCCGTCGATGAGCTTGGCCGAGCGGAAGGGTTCCTTGGGCAGGCTCACCTTCACCTGCGCCGCGGCCTCCTTGTAGATGTCGATGCGGTTTACCTTCTTGGCCACGGCGGCGTAGTCCACGTCCTCCTTCAGCAGGCCCCAGCGCTTGTGCTGGCTGAGGAACCACATGCCGTCCGACAAGTACGGGAAGTTGACGTAGCCGTCGTTGTAGAACTTCATGGCGTTGGGATCGTCCCAGGTCTTGCCGATGCCGTTGTCGTAGCGGCCCAGCATGCGCGCCAGGATCACTTCCTTGTCGGTGTTGACGTAGGACTTGTCGGCGACCGTCTCGGCGGTTTTCTGCCGGTTGATGAGCGAGGAGTCGATCCAGCGGCCGGCTTCCAGCACGGCCATGGTCATGGCGCGCGTGGTGTTGGGGTTCTTCTGCACGAACTCGGCGGTGGTGCCCAGCACTTTTTCCGGATGGTCCTTCCAGATGTCCTGGGTGGTGACGGCGGTGAAGCCGATCTTGTCCATGATGGCGCGATTGCCCCAGGGCTCGCCCACGCAGAAGCCGTCCATGTTGCCCACGCGCATGTTGGCCACCATCTGCGGCGGCGGCACCACGATGGTCTTCACGTCGTTGAACGGGTGAATGCCGTTGGCGGCCAGCCAGTAGTACAGCCACATAGCGTGGGTGCCGGTGGGAAAGGTCTGGGCGAAGGTGTAGTCGCGCTTTTCCGAGTCGATGAGTTTTTTCAGGCTGGTGCCGTCGCTCACGCCCTTGTCGTGCAGCTTGGAGGACAGGGTGATGGCCTGGCCGTTGTGGTTCAGGCCCATGAGGATGGCCATGTCCTTTTTCGGCCCGCCGATGCCCAGTTCCACGCCGTAGATCAGGCCGTACAGCACGTGCGCCGCGTCGAGCTCACCATTCACCAGTTTGTCGCGCACCGCGGCCCAGGACGCTTCCTTGGAAGGGATGATCTTGATGCCGTACTTCTTGTCGAACTCCATGACCGAAGCCATCACCACCGACGAGCAGTCGGTGAGGGGAATGAACCCGACCCTGATTTCCTTTTTCTCCGGCGCGT
The DNA here is from genome assembly GCA_035571675.1 of Burkholderiales bacterium. GTDB lineage: Bacteria > Pseudomonadota > Gammaproteobacteria > Burkholderiales > SG8-39 > CAIYPG01. The sequence continues at coordinate 10,006 of DATNCF010000581.1, forward strand.
CGGAACCGGCCGCCCAGGCGGCGCTGCGCACCGGGTCGGGCACCAGGCTCATGATGCCGGCCGCGAGTCCCGCGGCCCCGGCCTGCTTGAGGAAGTCGCGGCGCGCAGTGGATTGCACCGCGGGCGGGGCGCAGGTCTCCGCTTCGGGCGGGGTAATGGCGCTGGGCAGGTCTTTTTCATCCATCAACTTCTCCCTGGCAAACAATCAAGCGGGAAAACAAAAAAGGCGTCCACCGACCGGCGAGGGTTACTCGACCGGGGGGTGAACGCCTTTGTTCACGTGCCCTGCGTTGGGCTAACCTGCAGTTAGCAAACCTCGGGCCATGTGATTTTTAACAGGATATTTTTTTAATTAATGGTTTGTAAATAGACACTTATATGTTTGTGTGCGCTTGCATAATGTCAATTTTGCTGGCGCGGGTCTGCACTATTGCAGTGCACAAAAATAAATGGCGGCACAGCTTGAGTGCGGCCAAGGTCCAAATGCCCAGATCAACCGATGATGTCGGCCATGTCGATGACCATGCGCGCCACCTCGCCCAGGCGCTTTTTGCGGCTCATGGCCAGGCTGCGCATGGCCTTGTACGCCTCGTCCTCGGTCATGTTGCGGCTTTTCATCAGGATGCCCTTGGCCCGCTCCACCAGCTTGCGCTCGGACAGCTTGAGGTTGGCCTCGGCGAGTTCGGCCACCAGCTTCTGGTACTCCTCGAAGCGCGCCACCGCCACTTCCACGATGCCCTTGACCCGACCGGCGTCGAGGCCGTCCACGATGTACGCCGACACCCCGGCGCGCACGGCATTGCGGATGGAATCGCTGGCGCCGTCGCTGGAGAACATGACAATGGGCCGCGGCTGGTCGCGGCTCACCATGACCACGTGCTCCAGCACGTCGCGCGAGGGCGAATCGGTGTCGATGATGATGATGTCGGGCCGGTGGGCCTCGACGGCTTGCAGCAATTCGAGCGGTGATTCGAGGGTGGCGGCCACGGCATAGCCGGCGAGTTCCAGCGCCGAGCGCAGGATGTCGGTGCGCTCCGGCGAGTCATCCACCAGCAGAACTTTCAGTGCTTTATCCAACCCGGCCATGTCAAACCCGGTGCAACAAGCGTGCCAAACCTGTCGCCTTTGTCAGCTTGCCGCAAAGTGTGCCGCAACCGCGCGTTCAGGTGCGCTTCCAGCCCAAAATAAGTGTAAGTTATCCATAGGGCTTTCGACCAAAGGTGAGGCGGGGATTTCCGCCCTCAAAGCACTTCAAAGACACCCGGAAGGAGGGCAAGTGGCGGACCGACAGCACAAGGCTGGTGCATCCGGAGAGGCACCGGCAAGCGCGGGTTGGATTCGCA
>DATNCF010000582.1:0-4692 GCA_035571675.1 Burkholderiales bacterium
CTGATCACGGATGACAACGGCCGCGAGCGCGAGCGCCACAAGATTCCCTACGGCGCAACGCTGAGCACCGATGACGGCCAGGTGGTCAAGGCCGGCGTGGTGCTGGCCAACTGGGATCCGCATACCCGCCCCATCGTCACCGAGTACGGCGGTGTGGTGCGCTTCGAGAACGTCGAAGAGGGCGTCACGGTGGCCAAGCAGATCGACGAAATCACCGGCCTCTCGACGCTGGTGGTCATCGATCCGAAGCGCCGCAGCACGGCCAGCAAGGGCCTGCGTCCGCAGGTGAAGCTGTTGAACGATGCCGGCGAGGAAGTGAAGATCGCCGGCACCGACCACGCCGTGAACATCACCTTCCACGTGGGCTCGCTGATCACCGTGAAGGACGGCCAGCGCGTGTCCGTGGGCGAGGTGCTGGCGCGCATCCCGCAGGAGACCTCCAAGACCCGCGACATCACCGGCGGCCTGCCGCGCGTGGCCGAGCTGTTCGAGGCGCGCGCGCCCAAGGACGCCGGCATGCTGGCCGAGGTCACCGGCACGGTGTCGTTCGGCAAGGACACCAAGGGCAAGCAGCGCCTGGTCATCACCGAGCCGAGCGCCGACGGGAAGGAGGGCGTGTCGCACGAGTTCCTCATTCCCAAGGACAAGCACGTGATGGTCCACGACGGCCAGGTGGTGAACAAGGGCGAAGTCATCGTTGACGGCCCGGCCGACCCGCACGACATCCTGCGCCTGCAGGGCGTCGAGGCGCTGGCGCGCTACATCATCGACGAGGTGCAGGACGTATACCGCCTGCAGGGCGTGCGCATCAACGACAAGCACATCGAGGTGATCGTGCGCCAGATGCTGCGCCGCGTGCAGATCGAGGATGCGGGCGACACGCGCTTCATCCCCGGCGAGCAGGTGGAGCGGGCCGACATGCTGGCGGAAAACGAGAAGGTGCAGGCCGAAGGCAAGAATCCGGCCACCTTCAGCTACATGCTGCTCGGCATCACCAAGGCCTCCCTGTCCACCGACTCGTTCATCTCCGCGGCCTCCTTCCAGGAGACCACGCGCGTGCTGACCGAGGCGGCCATCATGGGCAAGAAGGACGAGCTGCGCGGCCTGAAGGAAAACGTCATCGTCGGCCGGCTCATCCCGGCGGGCACCGGCCTGGCTTATCACCTCGCCCGGAAGAACGCCCCGCCCCCGCAGAGCCTGTTCGAGGACGCCCCCCCGGCCGAGGCGCCCGCCACCCCGGCGGCCGAAGCCACGGAGAACGCCTCTTGACCGGCGCCCCTTGACCGAGGGCTCGAAATCTCAGTAAAATCCGAGTCTTTTCGCATTTCACCCTAGACCTGCCTCGGCAGTCGTCACTGAGCGGGTCTAGGGGCTGGTCAAACCGCCGAAGTCCCGGCGCCTACCGCGGTAGGCGCCTTATTTTTAGTCAGAGAAAAATGCCTACAATCAGCCAGTTAGTGAGGAAGCCCCGGGTCGCCCCGGTCACCAAGAGCAAGGTGCCGGCGCTGGCCGGTTCGCCGCAGAAGCGGGGGGTGTGCACCCGCGTCTACACCACCACCCCGAAGAAGCCGAACTCGGCGCTGCGGAAAGTGGCCAAGGTGCGCCTGACCAATGGCTTCGAGGTCATCAGCTACATCGGCGGCGAAGGCCACAACCTGCAGGAGCACTCGGTGGTGCTGATCCGCGGCGGCCGGGTGAAGGACTTGCCGGGCGTGCGCTACCACATCGTGCGCGGCAGCCTGGACACCCAGGGTGTGAAGGACCGCAAGCAGGCGCGCTCGAAGTACGGCGCGAAAAAACCCAAGGCCGCGTAGCGGCCTGAACCGAAGGCCGCACCAATCCCTTAGTCAGTTGTTAATTGCCTGATTTCCACTAGGAATAACCAATGCCCCGCCGCAGAGAAGTCCCCAAGCGCGACATCCTCCCCGACCCGAAATTCGGCAACGTCGACGTCTCGAAATTCGTGAACGTGCTGATGACCCGCGGCAAGAAGTCGGTCGCGGAAAAGATCGTGTACGACGCGCTGGACATCATCAAGACGCGCTCCGGCAAGGAGCCGCTGGACGTGTTCAGCCAGGCGGTGCAGAACGTCAAGCCCATGGTGGAAGTGAAGAGCCGGCGCGTGGGCGGCGCCAACTACCAGGTGCCGGTGGAAGTGCGCCCGGCGCGGCGCGCGGCGCTGTCCATGCGCTGGCTGCGCGAAGCGGCGCAGAAGCGCGGCGAGAAGTCCATGGACGCCCGCCTGGCCGGCGAGCTGATGGAAGCGGCCGAGGGGCGCGGCGGCGCCATCAAGAAGCGCGAAGAAGTGCACCGCATGGCGGAAGCGAACAAGGCGTTCGCGCACTACAGGTTCTAGGCAGCATTTCAAACACAACGCCGTGCCGGAGGGGGACGGCGCAAGAGAAGCGAAGGATAGGTATAACGTGGCTCGCAAGACTCCGATTGAGAGATACCGGAACATCGGCATCAGTGCGCATATCGACGCAGGCAAGACCACGACCACGGAACGCATCCTGTTCTACACCGGCGTGTCGCACAAGATCGGCGAAGTGCACGACGGCGCCACCGTGATGGACTGGATGGAGCAGGAGCGCGAGCGCGGCATCACCATCACCTCGGCCGCCACCACCTGCTTCTGGAAGGGGATGGACAGCAACTATCCCGAGCACCGCATCAACATCATCGACACCCCGGGCCACGTGGACTTCACCATCGAGGTGGAGCGCTCCATGCGCGTGCTGGACGGCGCCTGCATGGTGTACGACGCCGTGGCCGGCGTGCAGCCGCAGTCCGAAACGGTGTGGCGCCAGGCCAACAAGTACAAGGTACCGCGCCTGGCCTTCATCAACAAGATGGACCGCCAGGGCGCGGACTATTTCAAGTCCTACGAGCACATCCGCACCCGCCTGAAGGGCAACCCCGTGCCCATCCAGATCCCCATCGGCGCCGAGGACAAGTTCGAAGGCGTGGTGGACCTGGTGCGCATGAAAGCCATCCACTGGGACGAGGCCAGCCAGGGCATGAAGTACGAGATGCGCGACATCCCGGCCAACCTGGTCGAAGACGCCAAGAAGTGGCGCGAGAAAATGGTCGAGGCCGCCGCCGAGGCCGACGACGAGCTCATGAACAAGTACCTTGAGGGCCACGAGCTCACCACCGATGAAATCAAGCGCGGCCTGCGCATCCGCACCATCAAGAACGAGATCGTGCCCATGATGTGCGGCACGGCGTTCAAGAACAAGGGCGTGCAGGCCATGCTGGACGCGGTGATCGAGTACCTGCCGTCGCCCGTGGACATCCCCGACGTGAAGGGCGAGAAGGAAGACGGCTCGCCGGATACCCGCAAGGCGTCCGACGACGAGGCGTTCTCGGCCCTGGCGTTCAAGATCATGACCGACCCCTACGTGGGCCAGCTCACCTTCTTCCGCGTCTACTCGGGCGTGCTGAACTCGGGCGACACCGTGATCACCTCGGCGCGCGGCAAGAAGGAGCGCATCGGCCGCCTGCTGCAGATGCACGCCGACCAGCGCGACGAAATCAAGGAAGTGCGCGCCGGCGACATCGCCGCCGCCGTGGGCCTGAAGGACGTCACCACCGGCGAGACGCTGTCCAATCCGGACAAGCCCATCACCCTGGAGCGCATGGTCTTCCCCGACCCCGTGATCCACGTGGCCGTCGAGCCCAAGACCAAGAGCGACCAGGAGAAAATGGGCCTGGCGCTGGGGCGCCTCGCGCAGGAGGACCCGTCCTTCCGCATGCGCACCGACGAGGAAACCGGCCAGACCATCATTTCCGGCATGGGCGAGCTGCACCTGGAAATCATCGTCGACCGCATGAAGCGCGAGTTCGGCGTGGAAGCCAACGTGGGCGCCCCGCAGGTGGCTTACCGCGAAACCATCCGCAAGAACTGCGACGCCATCGAAGGCAAGTTCGTCAAGCAGTCCGGCGGCCGCGGCCAGTACGGCCACGTGTGGCTCAAGGTCGAGGCGCAGCCGCAGGGCAAGGGCTTCGAGTTCGTCGATGCCATCAAGGGCGGCTCGGTGCCGCGCGAGTTCATTCCCGCGGTGAAGCGCGGCCTGGAAGAGACCCTCCCCAACGGCGTGCTGGCGGGCTTCCCCGTGGTGGACGTGAAAGTCACCCTGTTCGACGGTTCGTATCACGAAGTGGACTCGAACGAAAACGCCTTCCGCATGGCGGCCTCCATGGCGTTCAAGGACGGCATGAAGAAGGCCAGCCCGGTGCTGCTCGAGCCCATCATGGCCGTGGAAGTGGAAATGCCCGAGGAGAAAATGGGCGACGTCATGGGCGATCTGTCATCCCGCCGCGGCGTCATCCAGGGCATGGACGACCTCGCCGGCGGCAAGGTGATCAAGGCCGAGGTGCCGCTGGCGGAGATGTTCGGTTACTCCACCACGGTGCGCTCGCTCACCCAGGGCCGCGCCACCTACACCATGGAATTCAAGCACTACGCCGAGGCGCCCAAGAACGTGGCCGAGGCCGTCATCAACAAGATCACCGGCAAAGACAAGTAACCGGGAAAGACAAGAGGCCAGACCATGTCCAAAGGCAAATTTGAGCGCACCAAGCCGCACGTGAACGTGGGCACGATCGGTCACGTGGACCACGGCAAGACGACGCTGACGGCGGCGATCACGACGGTGCTGTCCAAGAAATTCGGCGGAGAGGCCAAGG
>DATNCF010000583.1:0-2256 GCA_035571675.1 Burkholderiales bacterium
CATGAGCTGGTTCATATTTTCCGAGGTGATGTTCTTCGGTGCCTTCTTCACTGCCCTGTGGTGGCTGCGCGGGCACTCGGTTCCGGCGCTGGGCGGTCTGGACAACGCGCTGCTGTGGCCCGACTTCAAGGCGGTCTGGCCCACGGTCACGCCCGGCAGCACCGTATCGCCCGCCGGCATCATCGAGCCGTTCCAGGTGATGACGCCGTTCTGGCTGCCGACGATCAATACCGCGCTGCTGCTGTCCTCGGGCGTGACGGTGACGATCGCCCACCATGCGCTGCGCTCGGGCCACCGGGGGCGCACGATCGCCTTCATGTGGGCCACGGTGCTGCTGGGCGCCACCTTCGTTGGCGTGCAGGCTTATGAGTATTTCCATGCCTACACCGAGATGAACCTCAGGCTCAGCTCCGGCGCCTACGGCTCGACTTTTTTCATGCTGACCGGCTTCCACGGCTTCCATGTGATCGTCGGCATGCTGATGCTGCTGTTCATCACCTTGCGGCTGATGCAAGGCCACTTCACGCCCGATCGCCACTTCGGTTTCGAAGGCGCGGCCTGGTACTGGCACTTCGTGGATGTGGTGTGGCTGGGGCTTTATTCGCTGGTCTATTGGCTGTGAGCCAATAGACAAGGAGAAAACAAGGGCGCCCCTCGGGGCGCCCTTGTACTTTTGTGTTTTACTTGATCAGTGGTATTCCCGTCGGCTGGATATAGCCGAACTTCCACGCCAACAGGATGCACACGAACAGCAGGATCGAAAAGCCCACGCGGAACGCCAGGGCGCGCGCCATGTTGCTGGTCTTGGGCTTGCCGTCGCGGCCATCCCTCATCATGAAGAAGAGCGCGGAGCCCAGGCTGCCGATGATGGCCACGAACGCCAGGAGCACCAGGTATTTCATGACAGCGATTATCCCGTGAGCCGCCTTCGATCGACGCGTTTCTGGCTGGTCAGCCTCGCGGCCGTGGCGGGGGTCGCCGCGACCTCCGCCCTGGGTGCCTGGCAACTGGGCCGCGCGCAGGAAAGACTCGCGCTGCAGGCGTCGATCGACGCGCGCAAGGCGCTGCCACCCGTCGGCAACCAGGCCTTGCTCGGCGCCGTGCGTTTGGCCGATCTCATGCACCGACCCGTCGTGCTGCGGGGCGCCTGGCTGGCGCGACACACGATCTATCTCGACAACCGGCAGATGCGCGGCACGCCGGGCTTCTACGTGGTCACGCCGCTGCGGCTGGAAGGCAGCGGCTGGGCCGTGCTGGTCGAGCGCGGCTGGGTCCCGCGCAACTTCGCCGATCGCGAAAAGCTGGCGCCGATCGAGACGCCCGGCGGCGTGATCGAGGTGCGCGGGCGCATGGCCCCGCCTCCTGCCAAGCTATACGAGTTCGCCGGGACGACCTCGGGTCGCATACGGCAAAATCTCGACTTGGCACAATGGCGGGCGGAGACCGGCCTGGCCTTGTTGGACGTCGCCGTGCAGCAGATTGGAGAGCCGTCGGACGGCCTGCTGCGCGACTGGCCCGAGGCCGCCGGTGGCGCCGATAAAAATTACGGCTACGCCTTTCAGTGGTGGGCCTTGAGCGGCCTGATCGCAATTCTTTATGTCTGGTTCCAGTACATCGCTCCACGCCGAAAGGCGATCCATGCTTGACCGGCCGATGACAATGACCGTGCATTCGTTGCCGGTGCCGCAAGAGGCGCTTGCACGCGACGCGCAGCGCACTGCGAGCGGCCGCTGGCGCATGCTGGCGGTGCTGCTGGTGTGCGCCGCGCCGGTGCTCGCTTCCTATCTCACCTATTACGTTATCCGGCCCGAGGCCCGGCGCAACTACGGAGAACTGATCGACCCGCAGCGGCCACTGCCCGCCATCGCCGGCACGACTCTGGCGGGCAAACTGGTGCCGCTGCCCTCGCTCAGGGGCCAGTGGCTGTTGGTCAGTGTGGCCGGCGGGGCCTGCGAGAGCGCCTGCGAGCGCCATCTGTACCTCCAGCGCCAGTTGCGCGAGAGCCTGGGCCAGGACAAGGAGCGGGTCGATTGGGTGTGGCTGGTGGCCGACGGCGCGCCGGTGCGCGAGCCCTTGCGCCTGGCGCTGTCGCAAGCCGTCGTGCTGCGCGTGCCGGGACCTGCGCTGGAACAATGGCTGGCACCGGCGCCGGGCCGCAGCCTCTCCGATCATTTGTACGTGGTCGACCCAATGGGCAACTGGATGATGCGTTTCCCCGCCGGCCTCGACACGGCCGGGGCAGCCAAGGCCAAGCGC
>DATNCF010000584.1:0-11696 GCA_035571675.1 Burkholderiales bacterium
CCTCGGAGAAGCGGTCGGCGATGGCGCCCTCGGAGGACATGAGGCGGAGCGCGATCGGCTCGGGCAGCACGTTGCGCAGCAGCCGGTCCGACTCCTGCTGCGCCTTCAGAACCATTTCGTAAATGTGCGCCTTGGACAGCAGCGCCCCCAGCGAATGCCCGAGCAGGCGCAGCGTCGCGGCCTGTTCGACCGTGTAGGCATTGGGCTGGGTGGTGGCGAAGAACAGGAAACCGAAAGCGCGCCCCGACACCGCGAGCGGCAGCGCGAGGCTTGCGCGCATGCCTTCCTGCAGCATGAGCCGGGTGTGCTCGGAGGTGTGGCGCTCCACCAGGTGCAGGGCCAGATCGTTGAGAATGCGCACTTCGCCGCTTTCCATCAGCCCGCCCAGGGTGGTTTTGCGCAGCGGCGTCGAGTAGCCCGGCGCCAGCTTCAGGGGCAGCGAACTCTTCACCCAGCGCGCGACGAGGTTCTCGCCGCGGTCGTCCAGCAGCGCCAGGCCCACCCGCTCGTAAGGCAGCACGCGGCCGAAGCTGTCGTGCACCAGTTCCATGGCCTCGTCCAGCAGCGCCCCGGGATTGACGCGGTTGGTCACCTCCATGAGCTTGCGCAGGCCGATGAAGCGGTGTTCGACCTCGTCGTTGCGCTCCGCCAGGGCGCGCGCGATGCGCGCCATTTCCGGCGCGCCAGCCGGGACGATGCCGTCCAGGGTCTCAACGGGCAGACCGGGCGCACCCGGCTGGAAATGCGCCATTGGGAAGCTATCGCAGAAGAAGATAGCTGCGAAGCATAGCGTATTCGAAGCCAGCCCCAAAACCGGGAATTGGGCGCTATGGGGCCTTCTATTCACCCGACGGCATGGCCTCACCCGGTGCTATGGCCTGATTTCGTACCGTATTTTGTTCGCCCGCTGCGACAATCAGGCCGCCAGTTCGCGCACGTGCGCCACCACGCTGCGGCCCAGGGCCGACAGGGCGTAGCCGCCCTCCAGCAGCGACACGATGCGTCCCTTGGCGTGACGGTCGGCCATGCCGCGCAGGTGCCGCGTCACCCACGCGTAATCGGCTTCCACCAGCCGCAGCATGGCCATGTCGTCCTCGCGATGGGCGTCGAAGCCGGCCGAAATGAAAATCATCTCGGGCGCGAAGCGCTCCAGTTCGGGCAGGCACACGTGCTCGAAGGCTTCGCGGAAGCTGCGCCCGTCGCTGCCGGCGGCGAGCGGCACGTTGTGCATGTTGGCGGCCGGCGCATCGGTGCCGCTGTAGGGGTAGAAGGGATGTTGGAAGGTTCCGGCCATCATCACCCGCGGGTCGCCCGCGAACGCCTCTTCGGTGCCGTTGCCGTGGTGCACGTCGAAGTCCACCACTGCCACTCGGGCCAGGCCGTGCGCCTGCAGCGCATGGCGCGCCGCCACGGCGACGTTGTTGAAGAAACAGAACCCCATGGCGCGGTCGCGCAGCGCGTGATGCCCCGGCGGCCGCACCGCGCAGAAGGCGCTGGCGTTGTTTCCCGCCATCACCCGGTCCACGGCCAGCACGCCCGCGCCGGCGGCGCGCAGCGCCGCCTCCAGGGTGTGGGGGCACATGACGGTGTCCGGGTCGAGGTGCACCGTGCCGGCGTGCGGCGACGCCGCGCGCAAGGCATCGAGGTAGGCGGGGCTGTGTACGCGCAGCAGTTGTTCGTCGCTGGCGCGCGGCCCTTCGTGATGATCGATCAGGCCGTCCAGGCCGGCGGCGATGAGCTGGTCGTGGATGGCTGAGAGCCGCTCCGGGCATTCGGGGTGTCCCCGTCCCATGTCATGCCGCAGGCAGTCGGGGTGACTGATGAACGCGATCATGGGCCGGCCCGCCGCGGGCCGGGGTGCAACGTGAAAAATATCTCGAAAAACAGGGTCATAGGACTTGGCATCTTAACGGGAACAAGCCGGAATACAGTACACTTGTCGGGCCGGTTGCGCATAGTCCCCGCCGCTGCGAGGCCCACCGGTTACAGGGGGTTTCAGTGGATGCAGTGCCCAAGACCGTTTCACCGTTGAGCGCCTTCGCGCCGGCCTCGGCCGAGAAATCCACCATGTCGCCTCCTTTGCTGCAAAACGTCGTTCAACAGGCCGGCAAGGTCATCCTGGGCAAGGAGCGCCAGATCCGCCTGGCCCTGGCCTGCCTGCTGGCGCGCGGCCACCTGCTCATCGAAGACCTGCCCGGGGTGGGCAAGACCACCCTCGCCCACGTGCTGGCGCGCCTGCTCGGCCTCGCCTTCCACCGCATCCAGTTCACCAGCGACATGCTGCCCGCCGACATCGTTGGCGTCTCGGTCTACGACCGCGAGACCCAGTCGTTCAAGTTTCATCCGGGCCCCGTGTTCTCACAGCTTATCCTGGCCGACGAGGTCAACCGCGCCACGCCCAAGACCCAGTCGGCGCTGCTCGAAGCCATGGAGGAGCACCAGGTGACGGCCGAGGGCGAGACGCGCCACCTGCCCGAGCCGTTCTTCGTCATCGCCACCCAGAACCCTTCCACGCAGGTGGGCACGTTCTCGCTGCCCGAGTCGCAGCTTGACCGCTTCCTCATGCGCATCGAGCTCGGCTATCCCGACCGCGGGGCCGAGCGCGCGCTGCTGCAGGGCGTGGACCGGCGCGACATGATCGCCACCCTGGCCCCGGCGCTGCTGCCCGGCCAGCTCCTGGAGCTGCAGAACTCGGTGCGCAACGTGCACGTGGCCGACCCCCTGCTCGACTATGTGCAGGCGCTGGTGGAATACTCGCGGCGCGTGCCCGACTACGCCAACGGCCTGTCGCCGCGCGCGGCGCTGTCGCTGCTGTCCGCGGCGCGCGCCTGGGCGCTGCTGGAAGGACGCGACCGGGTGCTGCCCGAGGACGTGCAAGCGGTGCTGCCCGGCATCGCCGGCCATCGCCTGCGCCCGGTCAACGAGGGTGTGCGCCGCACCGGCGCCGAGGTGGCGGCATCGCTGACCCAAGCGGTGCCCATCCCGTAACGAGCGTCACCGAGCGCACCAACCGCACCGCGCGGCAACCCAGTCCCGCCGTGAACCTCGCCGTGAACCCCACCGCCGCCCAACCCGTCCGCCGCAGCGCCCTGCGCGGCCTATTGCAGCGCGTGCTGGAACGCTCGCAGCTCTATAATTTCATCCAGTCCTACCGGCAGAACTCGCCCGAGCCCGGCACCATCCACCTCAGCCAGCGCCGGGTGTACATCCTGCCCACGCGCCAGGGCCTGCTGTTCGGCGTATCGCTGGTGCTGATGTTGATCGGCTCCATGAACTACAACCTCAGCCTGGGCTACGTGCTGACGTTCCTGCTGGGTGGAGTGGGCGTGGTGTCCATCCTGCACACCTTCCGCAACCAGGCTCATCTCTACATCCGCGGCGGCCGGGTCGATGCGGTGTACGCCGGCGACGTCACGCATTTCCACATCGAAATCGAGAACCGCGACCGCTTCGACCGCTTTTCCATCCGGCTCACCGGCCGCGACGACCCGCTGCACAGCATGGTGCTCACCGACGTGCCCGCGGGGCGCATCACCACCGTGTCTCTGCCGGTGCGCGCGCGGCGCCGCGGCTGGCTGCAGCTCGAGCGCGTGACCATGGCGACGCGCTATCCCGTCGGGCTGGCGCGCGCCTGGAGCTACGTGAAGCCGGACATGCGCGCGCTGGTCTACCCGCGCCCCGATGACGCCCTGCTACCCCTGCCGCGGCCGCGTCCCGATACCGGCGACGCCATGGCGCTGGGGACGGGCACGGACGACTTTTTCGGGCTGCGCGACTACCAGTCCAGCGACTCGCCGCGGCACGTGGCCTGGAAGGCCGCGGCGCGCACCGGCGTGCCGCTCACCAAGCTGTTCTCGGGGCGCGCCTCGGCCGAGATGTGGTTCGACTACGCCGACCTGCCCGACGGCATGGACCGCGAGGCACGGCTGTCGCGCCTGGCGCGCTGGGTCATTCTGGCCGCGAAGAACGACCTGCGCTTCGGCGTGCGCCTTCCCGGAACGGAAGTGCCGCTGGGCGAAGGCGAGGCTCAGCGCGAGCGCTGCCTGCGCGAGCTGGCGCTGTTCGATGCGCCGCCGGGAGCCGGGGCGGAGACGAAAAGCCTCGGGGACCGCGCATGAGGACTGAACATTCCGCGCTGCCGCTGCGCCACATGGCGCTGCTGCTGGCGGGCCTCGCCCTGGCCGCCGCGCCGCACGCCTGGCGCCTCACCTGGTGGGTGGGCGTGGACGTGAGCGCGGTGTTCCTGTGGCGCCTGTACATTGCCTGGAAGGACAAGCGCTTGCCGGCCAAATGGCTGCTCACGGCCACGGCGATGGCCGCGCTGCTGGGCGTCTTCCTGACGTTCCGCTCCTTCATCGGCCGCGACGCCGGCGTGACGCTGCTGGTGCTGCTGCTCGCGCTCAAGCTCATGGAGCTGCGCGCCGCGCGCGACGTGTTCGTGGTGGTCTTCGTCGGCTTCTTCCTGGCGCTGTCCAATTTCTTTTATTCGCAGACCATGCCCACGGCGGGACTCATGCTCGCCACGGTGCTTGGACTCACGGCCTGCCTGGTGGCGGTGCAGGCGCCGGAGCGGCCCATTGCGGCCAACCTGCGCACCGCCGGCACGCTGCTCGCCCAGGGCGCGCCGGTCATGCTGCTGCTGTTTTTCCTGTTCCCGCGCATCCAGGGGCCGCTGTGGGGCGTGCCGCAGGACGCCTACACCGGCATCACCGGCCTGTCGGACAGCATGTCGCCGGGAACCCTCTCCAGCCTGTCGCAGTCGGACGCCATAGCCTTCCGCGTGCGCTTCATCGGCGCGGCGCCTCCCCAGGGGCAGATGTACTGGCGCGGGCCGGTGTTCTGGTCCTTCGACGGCACAACCTGGCGGCCCGGCGTGCAGAGCCTGCACGCTTCGCGCTACGAGTTCGCCAACTCCGGCCAGCCCGTGGACTATGAAGTGACCTTGGAGCCGCACAACCGCTTTTGGCTGTTCGCGCTGGACATGCCGTTCAAGCTGCCCCCCAATGCGCGCATGACGGGGGATTTTCAGGTGCTGTCCAACACCCCGGTCCGCAACCGCTACCGCTATCAGATGCGCTCCTACCCCGCTTACTCCACTGAGGGCGGCGGCGAGACCGACGAGTTGCGCTCTGCGCTTTCCCTGCCCCGCCTCGGCAACCCGCGCGCCCGCGGCCTGGCCGAGGAATGGCGGCGCAACTTCGGCAGCGGCCCGGGCGCCGATGAGGGCATCGTGCGCCAGGCCGTGGATTTCTACCGCAACGGCGGCTACACCTACACCCTGCAGCCGCCGCTGCTGGAAAAGAACCTCGTGGACGAGTTTCTGTTCGACACCAAGCAGGGCTTCTGCGAGCACTTCGCCTCCAGCTTCACCTATCTCATGCGCGCCGCCGGTGTGCCGGCGCGCGTGGTCACCGGCTACCAGGGCGGCGAGATCAACCCGGTGGACGGCTTCCTGGAAGTGCGCCAGGCCGACGCCCACGCCTGGTCCGAGGTATGGCTCAAGGACCGCGGCTGGGTGCGCGTGGATCCCACCGCCGCCGCGGCGCCCATGCGCGTCAACGAAGGCGTGACGGCGGCCGTTCCGCAAACCGCCCTGCCCCTGCTCATGCGCGAGAACTGGTCCTGGGTGCGCTCGTTGCGCTTCAACCTGTCGGCCCTCACCAACCAATGGAACCAGTGGGTGCTGGGCTACAACCCGGACCGGCAGCGCGACTTCCTGTCGCGCCTGGGGGTATCGCAGCCCGACTGGGGCACGCTGGCGCACCTGCTGTTCTGGAGCGTGGCGGCCGTGGTCGGGCTGACCGCGCTGTGGATGCTCATCCGGGTGGAAAAGCGCGACGCCGTGCAGGCGGCCTGGCTGCGCTTCTGCGCGCGCATGGCGCGGCGCGGCTTGCCGCGCGCGCCCGACGAAGGCCCGCTTGCCTACGGCGAGCGCGTGGCGGCGCACCTGCCGGCCCAGGCCGAGGGCGCGCGCCGCATCGCCGCGCTGTATGGCGAGCTGCGCTACGGACGCGAGCGCAGGCCGGAAGATGTCGCCCGGCTGCGCCAATGGGTCAAGGCCTTCCAGCCATGAGCGGGCATGAACACCCTCACGACCGCGCCGCCGGCCCGGATCACGGCCATGGGCATGGGCATGGGCAGGACCACGGCGCGCACGACCACGGGCATGGGCACGATCACGGCGCTCACCACCACGGGCATGATCATGATCACGGCCACCCCCGCTCCCCCGCTGCCGGCCAGGGGCGCGCCTTCGCCATCGGCATGGCGCTCAACCTGGCCTTCGTGGCGGTGGAAGCCGGATTCGGGGTCATGGCCAATTCCATGGCGCTGCTGGCAGACGCCGGACACAACCTCTCCGACGTGCTGGCGCTGGCGCTGGCCTGGGGCGCCACTCTGCTCAGCCGGCGCGAGCCTTCCCATCGCTTCACCTATGGGCTGGGCAGCACGTCCATCCTGGCGGCGCTGATCAATGCCATGAGCCTCATGCTGGTGGTGGGCGCCATCGCCTGGCAGGCCGTGCTGCGGCTGGAGCATCCCAGTCCGGTGTCCGAGGCCACGGTGATCTGGGTGGCGGCGGCCGGCATCGTCATCAACGGCGCCACGGCCCTGCTATTCCTGGGCGGCCACCAGGCCCACGACCTCAATGCCCGCGGCGCGTTCCTGCACATGGTGGGCGACGCGCTGGTATCGCTGGGCGTGGTGGTGGCCGGCATCGTCATCGCCTACACTGGCTGGCTATGGCTGGACCCGGCCGTCAGCCTCGCCATCGCCGTGGTCATCGTGGCCGGCACCTGGGGCCTGTTGCGCGACTCGCTGCGGCTGTCGCTGCACGCCGTGCCCGAGCACATCGACGCCGCCGCCATCCGCGACTACCTCGCCGCCCAGGAGGGCGTGGCCGAGGTGCATGACCTGCACATCTGGGGCATCAGCACAACCGAGGCGGCGCTCACCGGCCACCTGGTCATGCCGCGCGGCCATCCCGGCGACGAGTTCCTGGGAAGGATATGCGGGGAGTTGCGCGGGCGCTTCGGCATAGGGCATGCAACATTGCAGATTGAGACGGGGGATCCTCGGTATGCCTGTCCGCTGGCGCCGGAGCACGTGGTCTAACCGCTCAGCCGCCCAAAGGCGGGGTCGATTGGCCGTCGACAGTTCCTACTTTTCTTGCTAGTATTACTCGGTATTACTTAGGGGTTTTCGATCATGGATAGCACTTCGGTCACCAGCAAGGGGCAGGTCACCATTCCCAAGCCGCTCCGGCAACAATTGGGACTACGCCAAGGCAGCAAGGTGGAATTCGTCCTGGTCGGCGACCACGCTGAAATGCGGGTGGTTAGAGCGTCCATGCCACTTCCCCGCAGTGGGTTCGGCATGCTAAAGAGCCAGCGCAAGCCCGTGCCGGCCGACTTTGATCCCGCCACCCTGCTGGCGCGTCCCGACAGGCGGCCTCGCAAGTGATCGGGCTAGATACCAACGTCCTGGCCCGGTACTACATACAGGACGATGACGACGCGGAGGCGTCAAGACAAAGACAAGCCGCCCAGCGGCTGATGGAATCAGGGACTCCTCTCATGGTCTGCAAGACCGTGCTGCTTGAACTGGAGTGGGTGATGCGGGGTTTCTACGAATTTTCACCGGCCGAAATCGCCAAAGTGATGCGTCACTTGCTTCATTCCCCGCAAGTTGTCATCGAAGACCGCGACAGCGTGCTTCTGGCACTCTCACACAGCGAAGTCGGACTGGCGTTTGCAGATGCCCTGCACCATGCCAGTTACCGCGGATGCGAGGGGGTGGCGTCCTTCGACAATGCCAAGTTCGCCCGCAGAGCTAGACGCATGGGTCTGTCGCCGCTGGTGTCTGTGCCGGAATGACTTACCATCCATCCAGTTGACCGTAGGCCAGATGGTCCAGGGCCGCCTCTTTGGGCGCATGTACCATAAGCCGAAATGACCACGTCCAAAAACCGGAACTAGTCGTAGTTTTCACCGAACTCCGACTCGCACCGCCTGTCGTATCTGCGCTACATTGATTCGCCAGCGGACGACAGGCGCCAGCGCGCACGCTTACTCCGCCGTTGCCATTTCCCTCCAGGTTGCACGGAAATCGCAAGACACTGATTGGCCTGCGTTTTGGGCCACCAGCGCGCACCAACGCCAACGAGGATTGTCTTGTTCAAATCCCTGCTGAATCGCAACCGTAAAATCTCCGCTGCCCTGCTGGTCGCCGCCCTCGCCGCCTCCATCGCGCTGGTGTGGTTCACGCTGCACACGCCGGTCCAGGGCCGCAGTACCGTGGCCACCGCCATGGAGAAGGATTCGGCCCGGTTTTTCGCCACCGAGCGCGACATCACCGCGCTCGCCCAGGACACCCAGAGCGGGTCGGCCGAGTCGGTGGGCCTGTCGACCGAATACGCCCTGGTCAGCCGCCGCGACGGCTCGCGCTACTACGTGCGCATCGACTCGCAGCGCGCGCTGATCTCGGAATTGCTCAAGGACAAGCTGTCGGCCGCCTCGCCCGAGGTGTTCGCGCTGGGCGACGTGCAGCCCCCGGCGCCGCCGCTCACCGCCGCCGGCCGCGCCATCAACCCGGCCTACGTGGTGTCGCTGCTCGGCCCCCTGCTCATCCTGTTCTTCATCCTGCAGATGAGCCCCTCGCGCGGCGGCAACCCCTTCCGCAACGTCGACAAGCCCGACGCGCGCTTCCGCGACGTGGTGGGCGTGGCCGACGCCAAGGAAGCGCTGGAGGACATCGTCGCCTACCTGAAGAGTCCCAAAAAGTTTTCCGACCTTGGCGCCAAGCCGCCCAAGGGCATCGTGCTGGAAGGCCACTTCGGCTCGGGCAAGACCCTGCTGGCGCGCGCGCTGGCGGGCGAAGCAGGCGTGCCCTTCATCAGCATCTCGGGCAGCGATTTCTCCGACATGTTCCTGGGCGTGGGCGTGCGCCGCGTGAAGAAGCTGTTCGCCACGGCGCGCAAGCAGGCGCCGTGCGTGATCTTCATCGACGAGATAGACGGCCTGGGCAAGCGCTCCTCGGCCGGCTCGGCCAGCGAGACCGAGAACAACCGCATCATCAACGCCCTCTTGGTGGAACTGGACGGCTTTTCGGCCAAGTCCGGCATCGTGGTGCTGGGCGCCACCAATAACATCGACAACCTCGACCCGGCGCTCATCCGCCCCGGCCGCTTCGACCGCACCTGCCACGTGGGCCTGCCCAACGTCGACGAGCGCGAGGCGCTGTTCCGGCTCTACGCCGACAAGCTGCGCACCGAAGGCGAGACCGATTTCCGCCAGTTGGCGCGCATTTCCACCGGCCTGTCGCCGGCGGCCGTGGCCAACGTGACCAACGCCGCCGCGCTCATGGCCGCCAAGGAAAGCGCCGAGGCCGTCACCCAGGGCCATTTCCAGCGCGCGCTGGAGCAGCACCTCATGGGCGGCCCGGCTGCGGCCAGCGTGGGCGATGCCGCGCCCGAAAGGACAACGAAGGCCGGGCCGCGTTCGGCCAGGCCGAGCGCAACCGCATCGCGGTGCACGAGGCCGGGCACGCCATCGTCGCCAAGCTGCTGGGCGTGGGCGTGGTGGAAAAGGTCAGCATCCTCAAGCGCGGCCGCGCGCTGGGCGTCACGCTGGTGACCAACAACCAGGACATCACCCTGCAAAGCGAGCCCGAACTGCGCGCGCGCATGGCCATGCTGCTGGCGGGGCGCGGCGCCGAGACCCTGGTGCTGGGCAACGCCTCCACCGGCGCGGCCAACGACCTGGAGCACGTCTCCGGCATGGCCTACCGCATGGTGACCGAGTTCGGATTCGGCAAGGGCGGGGCGCCCTTCAGCTTCGCGGGGCTGCCGCAGGCGGTGCGCCAGTCGGCCGGCGGTGAAGCCATCGAGGAAGCGCGCGGCATCATCAGCGAGGTGGAGGCGCAGTGCAACGCGCTGCTCGCCGAACACCGCGAGGCGCTGGCCCTGCTGACCGCCGAACTGCTCGACCACGAGACCGTGAGCGGCGCCGTGGTGGAGCGCTGCCTGGGCAGCGAGTCGCCTGAGGCCCTGGCCGCTTAGCAGCTTCCGTCACGGCCTGGCGGCGCCGCGCAGGCCTTGTTCGCGCACCCGGTAGGCCGTCTGCAGCGTGGCCCGGGCCTGCTCCAGCCGGGTGTTGCCGCCGGGATGCAAGGCGAGCAGTGAATCGCCGCCGGGCAGCCTGGCCAACAGGCTGGGCATGGCAGCCGGGTCGAAGCCCGCGCGGGCGCCCAGGATGAGGCCGATGTAGTCGGCCTCCAACTCCTGCTGGGCATACAGCGCCGCCATGCGCCGGTTCAGAACGAAACTCTCGTCCAGTTCGCGCTGCACGTCCTCGTAGCGCCGGTTGCGGCCGTTGTCGGCGAAGTAGCGGGCGGCGCTGGCGAACTCGCGGGTGTGCTCGGCCAGCACGTGGGCCATTTCATGCGCCAGCAGGAAGGCCAGCTCGTCGTCGCTGGGCGCCAGCGAGGCCATGAACTCCTGCCCCAGCATCAGCTTTCCGCCCGCCACGGCCGCGGCGTTCTCGCCGCAGCCGCCGCAGGTGTGTACCTGCCATTCGATACCGGCGGCTTGCGGCACTTCCACCTGCACGGCGCGGGCGAGCTGACCGACCAGGCGGCGCGCCCGCTCCAGGAGTCGCGTGTCGCCGTCCAGCCGGCTGGCGGCGGCGAGCGCGCGCAGGCGGGCGTCGTAGCCGCGTTCTGCGGCAGCCTCGACCACGCCCGAGGCAAAGTCGAAATCGGCGCGCAGGTCGAGGACGCCCTGCGCCCGCGCACCTGCCGGTGCAAGCAGCAGCATCGCCGGCAGCACGGTGATCAGCCAATGCATGACCACCCGGCCTGGCAAGCGCATGCGGTGTTTCATGTCGACCCTCCAGTCCCGGCGCGATCCGAAATGCAGGCAATGGAAATGCAGGCAATGCCACGCGTGAAAAGCGGCGACAACTCCGTGTATAGACCCTTTCGGCGCAAAGATCAAAATCTGAAGCCCGGCCGGAGGCATCAAGGCATCAAGTTCCGCCGCCGGCTGCCGTAAAACATTGAGCACCCGGCGGCAGATCAAGCCTGGGGCGGGTACTTTGGGGGAAAACACCGTGCATGTTGAGGATTTGCCCGCCTCGGCCAGGCTTGCCGAGGACGGCCTGGCCGCCGTGCTGTTCGCCGACGTGAGCGGCAGCACCCGGCTTTACGAATCCGAAGGCGACAAGATCGCCCTGCAGGCCATCGCGCGCTGCATCGAGCTGCTGCGCGGCGCGGTGGCGCGCGGCGGCGGGCAACTGGTCAAGACCATCGGCGACGCCGTGATGGCGGTGTTCCCTACGGCGGACGCGGCCGCCCTGGCGGCCGGCAACATGCAATGCGCCATCGACGCCCTGCCCCCGGTGGGCGCCTTCCGCCTCGGCCTGCGCGTGGGTTTTCACGCCGGACCCGTCATCCGCAGGGATGGCGACGTGTTCGGCGATACGGTGAACCTGGCAGCGCGCCTGGCCGAGCAGGCCGGCCGCGACCAGGTCATCACCTCGCGCGAGACGGCCGACCGGCTGGGTCCGCTGTTCCGCAGCTTCAAGCGACCGCTGTACGCCATCCACCTCAAGGGCAAGGCCGAGGAAGTGGAACTGTGCGAGCTGATCTGGCGCCAGGGCGACGACGACGTGACCCTGGTGCATCACGCCGGCGCCGCT
>DATNCF010000585.1:0-14383 GCA_035571675.1 Burkholderiales bacterium
GAGCCGTAGACCTGCACTTGCGCGACGCCGTCCACGGTCGAGAGCCGCTGGGCCAGGAAGGTCTCGGCGTACTCGTCGAGCTGCGACAGGGGCATCGTGTTCGACCGGAGGGCGTAGTACACGATCGGCGAGGACGAGGGATCCACCTTGCGGAAGCTCGGCGGCAGCATGTCCTGCGGGAGCTGCCGCTGGGCCTGGGAGATCGCGGCCTGCACGTCCTGCGCGGCCGCGTCGATGCTGCGGTCGAGCGAGAACTGGATGGTGATGTTGGTCTCGCCCGTGCCGCTCACCGAGGTCATGGAGTCGATGCCGGCGATGGTGGAGAACTGCTTTTCCAGCGGCGTGGCCACGGCCGAAGCCATGGTTTCGGGGCTGGCGCCGGCGAGGTCGGCCGTCACCTGAATGGTGGGAAAGTCGACATTGGGCAGCAGGTTGACCGGCAGCAGGCGGTAGCTGACGATGCCGAAAATGACAACCCCCATCATGACCAGGAAGGTCATGATGGGGCGCCGGATGAAGGGCTCGGCGATGTTCATGGGGCCGGCCTAGGAGTGCACGCTGACCTTGGTGCCGGGCGCGAGCCGGAGTTGCCCGGCCGTCACCACCTTCTCGTCCTTGGCCAGGCCGCGGGCAATGACCGAATCGCCGCCAACGGCACGGTCCACCACCACGTTGCGCAATTCAGCGGTCATGTCGGGTTTCACCACGTAGACGAAGTTGCCGTTGGGGCCGGTCTGGATCGACTGCGTGGGCACCAGCAGCAGGTCCTTGTCCTCCTTCAGCGTCAGCGTGATGTTGATGAACTGCCCGGGCCACAGCATGTTGTCGTGGTTCTCGAATTGCGCGCGCAGCTTGATGGTGCCGGTGCTGGTATCCACCGCATTGTCGACGAACACCAGGCGGCCCTTGGCGAGCGGGGTGTTCGGCGCGGGCGCCGGTCGCGCTCCGGCCGCTGCCGGCGCGGCGGGGGATTCGCCGCCCGCATCGCCGCCGGGGGCGGCGTTGGCCGACGTGAGCGCGGGCGCGGGCGCCCGGGCCACCACTTCGATGGGGCCGTCCTTCATGTAGGTGCGGATGGCGGCGAGCTGCTGCTCGGGCACCGCGAAGTTCACGTAGATGGGATGCACCTGGTTGAGCACCACCAGCGCATTGGTGTCGTTGGCCTTCACCAGGTTGCCGCGCTGGATCATGGTCTTGCCCGGAAAGCCGTCGATGGGGGAGCGGATGACGCTGTAGGAGAGGTTCAGGCGTGCCGTCTCCACGGCGGCGGCGCTGGCCTTGGCCACGGCCTCGGCCGTCTCGGCGTTGGTGCGGTACTGCGAATAGGCTTCCCTGGAAATGAAGTTCTTGTCCAGCAGTTCCTGGTAGCGGCGTTCCTGCGCGCGCGCCTGGTCGCGCGCCGCCGCGTCGCGCGCGGCGTTGGCCTCGGCCTGCGCCAGCGCGGTCTGGAAGGGACGCGGGTCGATCTTGAACAGCGTGGCGCCCTGGCGCACCTCCTGGCCGTCGGTGAAATCCACTTCCACGATTTCGCCGTCGACGCGCGCCTTCACCGCCACCGTGGAATAAGGCTCGACATTGCCGATGGCCTGCAATTGCAGCGGCACGCTGCGCTGCGCGACGGCGGCCACGTCCACCGTGACGGCGGCATTGGGTGCGGCCGAAGCCGCAGGCGTGTCGGCCGCGCGGCTTTCGGTTCCCGAGCGGGTGAGATAAAAGCCGGCGGCGCCGGCGACCACGCACACGCCGACCACGATGGCGAGGCGCTTGAAACCGGAGGATGTGGGCATCGCTGCTTGATGGAAAAAGAACGCACGCGCGGACCTGTGGAACTGCGCTGCAAGCATAGGTTGTTGCATCCGGCGGCGCTGTTACCAATTGTTATCTTCGGCCACCACTCCTGCGCGGCGCAAGGCCGCACTCACCGAGGAGACTATCGGGGCTGTCGCGCGAAAAATTGACAAGCCCCTTACGTCAGCCCTGTCAATTGACGGCCCGCCCAATGCCGCGCGAGGGGTCGTGTGGAGCCTCCTCTGGAGGTGCGCACGAAAGGGCATTCGCTGTCACAATAGACGGTTCGATGAGGAGTTCGCGATGCATACCGAAGTACATGTACATGGCGCAGTGCCGCTCAAGGGCGGCGTCACGCAGACCGAAGTGGAGCAGGCCATCAAGGCGTGGCTTGAATACGTGGACCTCGACGGCCTGTCCGACGCGCGCAGCGCCAACCAGGACGAGCCGGGCATCGTCTATGACCGGCGCCGCCGCGTGCTGGACATCTGCTGGACCGGCTGGGTGGGGCGCAATTTCCAGCGCGCGCTGGAGTCGGCGTTCGAGACGCTGGGCGCCTATGCAGAGGACGCCGCGGGCGTGGAGGTGAGCTTTTATCACGACGACGGGCGCGACGAGCGCACCATGGTGTTCGTGGGCCCCTCGGCACAGTCCATCCAGGAAGCGCAGCGCCGCACCATGCTGGATGACGTGTCTTTGCTGCTGTCTCGCCATTTCACCGAGAGCGAA
Source organism: Burkholderiales bacterium (assembly GCA_035571675.1). GTDB lineage: Bacteria > Pseudomonadota > Gammaproteobacteria > Burkholderiales > SG8-39 > CAIYPG01. Next base: position 2,518 of record DATNCF010000585.1, read on the forward strand.
ATCGGCGAGGCATTGCAACTGGTGCACCAGATGTTCGAGCGACGCTGGGCCTCAAGCGACAGCAGCCATGGCGGCAGCCTGAGCCGCCCGGAAGTGGCCGGCACGCAACGCCCGGTTTCGGGCAAGAAGCACTTGCACTAGGCAGCCAGCGGCGGGTTTGCAGCCCGCCATGACGCAAAAAAGGGGGCCCGGGCCCCCTTTTTGTTTGGTGGGACGCGCGGCGTTATCCCCAGCGCCGACGCTCCTGATAAAGCACTTTTAATGTATCGGTCAAATATTTGATTTTTAATGGGATAAAAATTTAGCTGTCCTTGTGAATAACTAACATAAGTCCCTGTCGCCACTGAAAAAAACCCGAATTTAATCCTTGACCCCCAAAAAGCTTTGCACTAAAGTGGTAAATAGTAGGAAACAGTGGGAAAAACTGGTTTTTTTGGGGGGTAAGGGGTGTTTCAGGGCGCAACCGAGCTCAGTCTGGATGCGAAGGGGCGGCTGGCTGTGCCGACCCGGCATCGCGACGCGCTGGTGTCAGGCGGCGGTGCCCTGGTGCAAACCGCCCACCCCGACGGCTGCGTGCTGCTCTACCCGCGCCTCGCTTGGGAACCCATCGGCGCGCGCATCCAGGCCCTGTCCAGTTTCAACGAGCAGGCGCGCTGGTGGCAGCGGTTGCTCATGGGCTTCGCCGAAGAGCAGCCGCTCGACGCGCAAGGGCGACTGCTCATCTCACCCGCGCTGCGCAAGTTCGCCAGCCTGAAGAAGAACGTCATGCTGGTGGGGCAGGGCAGCCACTTCGAGATCTGGGACGTGGAAGCCTGGGACAGCAAGCTGGCCCAGGCCATGAGCGCGGCGGGTTCCACGCCGCCGCCCGGCGCCGAAAACTTTTCGCTGTGATCGCGTGAGGCCCGAGTGACTGACACCCCAGCCGCCCTGCCTCCCGCCTCCGCGCCTCTCCACCAGCCGGTGCTGGCCGTGGAAGCCGTGGAAGCGCTGCGCATCGACGACAGCCCGCTTGAGATCGGCGTTGCCGCGGGCGCGCGCGCTCCCGGCGCACGAAGCGTCGCGCGCGTTTCAGCCTCGGGTTCCGCTTCCACGCGGCGCCAAGGCCTGTATATCGACGCCACCTTCGGCCGCGGCGGCCACAGCCGGCTCATTCTCGAGCGCCTCGCGGCCGAAGGGCGGCTGCTCGCCATCGACCGCGACCAGGCCGCCATCGACGCCGGGCGCGCCATCCGCGATCCGCGGCTGGCGCTGGTGCACGCGCGCTTCGGCGCCTTGCGCGCCGCGCTCGCACAGGCGCTGCAGGACGATAACTGGACGGCCGGCGCGCGCGCGGCCCGGGAACCGGCCGCCACGGACCGCAAGAGCCCGGCCGGGCATGCCGGCGCCGGACTGGCCGACGGCGTGCTCATGGACCTGGGCGTGTCTTCGCCGCAGCTCGACGAGGCCGGGCGCGGCTTCAGTTTCCGTGCAGACGGGCCGCTCGACATGCGCATGGACCAAAGTTCAGGGCTGACGGCCGCCGAATGGCTGGCCACGGCTCCGCAGGAACACATCAGGGAGGTGTTGGAACGCTATGGCCAAGAACGGTTTGCTAAGCAGGTTGCAAAGGCGATTGTTTCTGCTCGGGCAAGAGGGCCTATCGAACGGACCCGACAACTTGCCGCTGTCGTGGGTGAGGCCGTCCGCACGCGTGAGCCCGGGAAGGATCCGGCGACGCGGACGTTTCAAGCTCTACGGATTCACATCAATCAGGAGCTTGAGGAACTGTCGCTAGCGCTGCCGCAGGCGCTGGAGGCCCTTCGCCCCGGCGGGCGCCTGGCCGTGATCAGCTTCCACTCGCTGGAAGACCGCATGGTGAAGCACTTCTTTCGCGAAGCCGCGCAGGGCGCCCGCCTCCCCGAGCGCCTGCCGGTGCGCGCCGCCGACCTGCCGCCGCCGCGCCTGCGCGTCATCGGCAAGGCGCTGCGCCCCTCCCAGCGTGAATGCGCCGCCAATCCCCGCTCGCGCAGCGCCGTGCTGCGCGTGGCCGAGAAGACAGCGGCCGCGGCATGACGCGTACCTGCCTGATTTTGCTGGCGGTGCTGACGCTGTCGGCGCTGGGCCTGGTCACCTCGCAGCACCACGCCCGCAAGCTGTTCGCCGAACTCGCCCAGGAGCAGGAACGCGCGCGGCAATTGAATGTCGAATACGGCCAACTGCAACTGGAATCGAGCACCTGGGCCATGCATGCCCGAATCGAGCGCATCGCCCGCCAGTCCCTGCGCATGCGTCCTCCCGAGGCGGGGCGCGTCGAGATCGTCGACCTGTCGCTGCCCCAGGCGCCCGCGCCGGTCAAGGTGGCCGACGCCGCATCCGCCGCAAGTGGTGCAGCCGGCAAGGGCGTTCTCCCCGTGCCGACTACCCCGGGGCTGACGGTTCCGCCTGCAGTTACACCCGTTGCCGCGGGGAAGAAAACGCCGTGACCCTGAAATTCACCGCCAGTCCCGTGCTGGTGCTGCGCCTGCCGGTGTGGCGCTCGCGCCTGCTGCTGGCGCTGTTCCTCGGCGCCTTCTGCGTGCTCATCGGCCGCGCGCTGTTCCTGCAGGGGCTGAACAACGACTTCCTGCAGGCCAAGGGCGAGTCGCGCTACAGCCGCGTGATCGAAATTCCCGCCACGCGCGGCCGCATCACCGACCGCCACGGCGAGGCGCTGGCCATTTCCACGCCGGTGAAGTCGATCTGGGCCATTCCGGAAGAAGTGAAAATGGACCGCGCGCAACTGGACAAGCTGGCGGCGCTGCTGGAAATGCCGCCGCAGGACATCCAGAAGCGCATCGGCGACACCGAGCGCGACTTCGTGTTCATCAAGCGCCAGATTTCGCCCGAGACCGCCGACCGCGTGTCCGAGCTGCGCATCCCGGGCCTGTTCCAGAGCCGCGAGTACCGCCGCTACTATCCCGGCGGCGAAGTGATGGCGCACGTGCTCGGCTTCACCGGCGCCGACGACGTGGGGCAGGAGGGCGTGGAACTGGCCTTCCAGAACCAGCTCGCGGGCAAGGCCGGCAGCCGCCGCGTCATCAAGGACCGCATGGGCCAGATCGTGGAGGACATGGAGTCCATCCGCGTGGCGCAGGACGGCCGCGACCTGACGCTGGCGCTGGACGCGCGCATCCAGAACCTCGTGTTCAGCCAGCTCAAGGCGGCCGTGGAAGAGCACCGCGCCAGGGCGGGCGGCGTGGTGGTGCTGGACGTGAACTCGGGCGAACTGCTGGCGCTGGCCAATTACCCCACCTACAACCCCAACAACCGCACCCGCCTGTCGGGCGAGAGCCTGCGCAACCGCGCCGTCACTGACACCTTCGAGCCGGGCTCGACGCTCAAGCCCTTCACCGTTGCGCTGGCCGTGGACTCGGGCAAGGTCACCCCGGAAACGCTGGTCCAGACCTCGCCCGGCAGCATGACCATCGGCACGGCCACCATCCACGACGCGCACACCGAGGGCCTGCTCACCGTGTCGCAGGTGATCCAGAAATCCTCCAACGTGGGGGCCGCTAAAATCGCGCTGTCCCTGGCGCCCGAGGCCATGTGGGAGATGTTCCGCGCCGCCGGCTTCGGCGCGCAGCCGCACCTGGGCTTCCCCGGCGAGGCGCCCGGCAAGCTGCGGCCCTACAAGTCCTGGCGCCCCATCGAGCAGGCCACCATGGCCTACGGCCACGGCATTTCGGTCAGCCTGATCCAGCTCGCGCGCGCCTATTCGATTTTCGCCCGCGACGGCGACCTCATCCCCATTTCGCTGCTCAAGGTGGACACGCCGCCGCCGGCCGAGCGCGTCATCGCGCCCGAGACGGCGCGCGCGCTGCGCGCCATGCTCGAATCGGTGGTGCAGCCCTCGGGTACGGCTCCGCGCGCCCAGATCATGGGCTACCGCGTGGGCGGCAAGACCGGCACCGCGCACAAGCAGGAGAACGGCAGCTACGCCGCGCACAAGTACATCGCCTCCTTCGTGGGCTTCGCGCCCGCCTCCAGCCCGCGCGTGGTGGTGGCGGTGATGATCGACGAGCCCGGCGACGGCCAGTACTACGGCGGCTCGGTGGCCGCGCCGGTGTTCGCGAAAATCATGGAAGGCACGCTGCGCACGCTGGGCGTGTCGCCGGACGCGCCCATGAAGCCCATCCAGCTTCCCGCCACCGGCGAGGAAGTCCAGGAAAGCATTTAGTGTGGCGCGCGACCAGGCCAGCCAACTGCTCGGACAACTCGCCGCGCGGGGCGTGCGCGTGAGCGGGCTCGCCACCGACAGCCGGCAGGTGCAGCGCGGCGACGTGTTCCTCGCATGGCCGGGCGCGCGCGTGGACGGCCGCGCCCACGTCGCCGATGCCGTGGCCGCCGGCGCCGCCGCCGTGCTGTGGGAACGCGACGGCTTCGAGTGGAACCCGGACTGGACACTGCCCAACATCGCCGTGCCTGGGCTGCGCGCGCTGGCCGGCGAGCTCGCGCACGAGGCCTACGGCCGGCCCTCCGAGAAGCTGTGGACCATGGGCGTGACCGGCACCAACGGCAAGACCTCCTGCTCGCAGTGGATCGCCCAGGCGTGCACGGCCTGCGGCGCGCGCACCGCCGTGATCGGCACGCTGGGCATCGGCTTTCCGCCGCCCCTGGACGACGCCTCCGCATTGGGCAATGAGGAAAATGCGTGGAATCTCACGCCCGTGGCCAACACCACGCCCGACCCGGTGCTCTTGCACCGCTCGCTGGCCGGGCTGCTGGCGCAGGGCGCGCAGGGCGTGGCCATGGAGGCTTCCTCCATCGGCCTGGACCAGGGGCGCGTGAACGGCGTGGCCTTCGGCGCGGCGCTGTTCACCAATCTTTCGCGCGACCACCTCGATTACCACGGCGACATGGAGACCTACGCGCGCGCCAAGCAGAAGCTGTTCGAGATGCCGGGCCTGAAGCACGCCGTGCTCAACCTCGATGACGTGCAGGGCGTCACCATCAGCCGCCTGCTGGCCGGCTCGGGCGTGACGCGCACCGGCTACAGCGCATCCAGCGGCGTCGCCATGCGCGCCGGGCTGGAATGCTGGCTGGAGGCGCACGACGTCGCCGTCTCGTCGGCGGGCATCGCGTTCACGGTGAAAAGCTCCTGGGGCGACGCGCGCGTCGAGAGCAGGCTGCTCGGCCGCTTCAACATCGCCAACCTGCTGGGCGTGCTGGGCACCATGCTGGTGTCGGGCGTGCCCTTCTTCCAGGCCGCCGCGGCGCTGGCACGCCTTGCGGCCGTGCCCGGCCGGCTGCAGCGCCACGGCGGCGGGGCGCAGCCGCTGGTTGTGGTGGACTACGCGCACACGCCGGACGCGCTGGAGAAGACCCTGGTCACGCTCAAGGACGTGGCGCGCGCGACCAACGGGCGCCTCTTGTGCGTGTTCGGCTGCGGCGGCGACCGCGACCGCGGCAAGCGCCCGCTCATGGGCGCGGTGGCGCTGCGCCACGCCGACGCCATCGTGCTCACCAGCGACAATCCGCGCAGCGAAGACCCGCAGGCCATCATCGACGACATCCTGTCCGGCATGGCGGCCGCGCAGGCGCAGCCGCAGGCCGAGCCCGACCGCGCGCGCGCCGTCCGGCTCGCGCTCGACCAGGCGCGCGCCGGCGACGTGGTGCTGCTGGCCGGCAAGGGTCACGAGGACTACCAGGAGATCGGCGGCCGTAAGCTGCCGTTCTCCGACGGCGCGGCCGCCGCCGAGGCGCTGGCGCAATGGCGGGGACCGGCATGAGCACGGGCATGCCGGCCGGAACGGACATGAACGCAGCACCCATGATGAGCGTGGGCGAGGCGGCGCGCGCCCTGGGCGCGCGCGTACTCAGCGTGGCCGCGGGCGGCGAGAACACGCCGTTTCGCGCCGTGTCCACTGACAGCCGCAGCATCGGCGCGGGCGAGCTGTTCGTGGCCTTGCGCGGCGAGCGCTTCGACGGCCACGATTTCGTGGCCGCGGTGGCCGGACGCGGCGCTGCCGCCGCGGTGGTGGACGAGCAAGGCGCGGCGGCGCTCGCCGACCCGCCGCTGCCCCTCGTCGTGGTGGCCGACACGCGCAAGGGGCTGGGTCAACTCGCGGCGCACTGGCGCGGCCGCTTCGACATTCCGCTGGTCGCGGTCACCGGCTCCAACGGCAAGACCACGGTGAAGGAAATGATCGCCGCCATACTGCGCGCGCACTACGGTGCCGCGCACACCCTGGCCACGGCCGGCAATTTCAACAACGACATCGGCCTGCCGCTCACGCTGCTGCGCCTGCGTCCGGGGCACCACGCCGCGGTCATCGAGATAGGCATGAACCATCCCGGCGAGACGCGCGAGCTGGCCGCCATCGCCCGTCCCGGCGTGGGCCTGATCAACAACGCCCAGCGCGAGCACCAGGAGTTCATGGCCAGCGTCGAGGAGGTGGCGCGCGAGCACGGGTCGCTGATCGAGCAGCTTGCTCCGGGCGGGACGGCGGTGGTCAATGCCGATGACGGCCACGCCGATTACTGGCGCGGCCTGGCGCGGGCGCGCAAGGTGGGCGTGCGCGACTTCGGCGTCGAGCACGCGGCCGCCGTAACCGGCAGCTATCGTTTCCGGGATTTCGGCAGCGACATCGCGCTGCACACGCCCGAGGGCGAGACGAACTTCACCCTGGGCGCGGCCGGGCTGCACAACGTTTGCAACGCCGTGGCCGCCGCAGCCGCCGCCACGGCCGCCGGAGCGACTCTCGAAGCGGTCTCGGCGGGCCTTGCGGCGTTTGCCCCCGTCAAAGGCCGTTTGCAGAAAAAAGCCAGCCGTAACGGCGCCACGGTGATCGACGACACCTACAACGCCAACCCCGACTCGGTGCGCGCCGCGATCGACGTGCTGGCGCAAAGCCCGGCGCCGCGCGTGCTGGTGCTGGGCGAAATGGGCGAGGTGGGCGACGCGGGCCCCGCGTTCCACACCGAGATCGGTGCGCACGCCGCATCCCAAAAAATCTCGACCCTGCTGGCAACCGGCGGCCTGTGCCGCCACGCAGTGGCGGCCTTCGAGAAAAAATCCGGCGCCGGCATGGCGCGGCACTTCGAAAACTTCGATGACCTGCTGGCCGCGGTGCGCACGCACGATCGCCCCGGCACCGCCTTCCTGGTCAAGGGTTCGCGTTACACGCGCATGGAGCGCGTGGTGAACGCACTGGTCGGAGACGAAAACTAGATGCTCCTTACGTTTACCCAGTGGCTGGCCCAGGACATGCATTCACGCATCTTCGGCGTGTTCGCCTACCTGACCCTGCGCGCCGTGCTGGCCTGCCTCACCGCGCTCGCCATCTCGCTCATCGCCGGGCCGGTGGTGATCCGCAAGCTCACCGCCTACAAAATCGGCCAGGCCGTGCGCAGCGACGGTCCCCAGTCGCACCTCACCAAGGCCGGCACGCCCACCATGGGCGGCGCGCTGGTGCTCATCGCCGTGCTCATCACCACGCTGCTGTGGTCCGACCTCTCCAACCGCTTCGTGTGGGTGGTGCTCGTGGTGACCTTCGGCTTCGGCGCCATCGGCTGGGTGGACGACTACCGCAAGGTGGTGTACCGCAACCCCAAGGGCCTGTCGGCGCGCGCCAAGTTCTTCTGGCAGTCGCTGATCGGGGCCGTCGCCGCCGTGTACCTGGCCTTCGCCGTGCCGGCGCAGAGCACCGAGAAGATCTGGGACCTGTTCATGGCCTGGGTGAACAGCGGCTTCCAGATGGACCTGCCCAACAAGGCCGACCTGATCCTGCCCTTCTTCAAGAACATCGCCTATCCCCTGGGCGTGTTCGGCTTCATCGTGCTGACCTTCTGCGTCATCGTCGGCTCCTCCAATGCCGTGAACCTCACCGACGGCCTGGACGGCCTGGCCATCATGCCCTCGGTGCTGGTGGGCAGCGCGCTGGGCATTTTCGCCTACGTGGTGGGCAATGCCGTGTACGCCAAGTACCTGCTGTTCCCCTACATCCCGGGGGCGGGCGAACTGGCGGTGTTCTGCGGCGCGCTGGCGGGCGCGGGCCTGGGATTCCTGTGGTTCAACGCCTACCCCGCGGAGGTGTTCATGGGCGACGTGGGGGCGCTGGCCATCGGCGCGGCCCTCGGCACCGTGGCGGTGATCACGCGCCAGGAAATCGTGCTGTTCATCATGGGCGGGGTGTTCGTGGCCGAAACGCTGTCGGTGATGGTGCAGGTCATGTATTTCAAGGCCAGCGGCGGCAAGCGCATTTTCCGCATGGCGCCGCTGCACCACCACTACGAGCTGGGCGGGTGGAAGGAATCGCAGGTGGTGATCCGCTTCTGGATCATCACCATGATGCTGGTGCTGTTCGGGCTGTCGACATTAAAGCTGCGTTGACCTTGTGGAACTGAAGGGGCAAAAAGTCTTGGTGCTGGGCTTGGGTGAATCAGGGCTGTCGATGGCGACGTGGCTGGCGCGCCGCGGCGCGCGCGTGCGCGTCGCCGACTCGCGTGGCAACCCGCCCGGCCAGGATGCACTGCGCAAGGCCGTGCCCAATGTCGAACTGCACCTGGGCGGCTGGCGCGACGAGGACTTTACCGACGCCGACTTCATCGCCATCAGTCCCGGCGTGCCGCGCGAGACGCCGCAGGTCGCCAAGGCCGTCGCTGCCGGCAAGCCGGTCATCGGCGACGTGGAGTTGTTCGCCCGCACGCTGCCCGCGCAAAATCGACCGAAAATCATCGCGATCACCGGCACCAACGGCAAGACCACGGTCACCTCGCTCGCCGGCGCGATGTGCCGGGCCGCCGGCCTGGACTGCGAAGTGGCGGGCAACATCAGTCCGGCCGTGCTGGACGCGCTGATGGCGCGCGAGGATTCGCAGCGCAACGGCGGCAAGCCCGCCGACGCCTGGGTCCTTGAGTTATCCAGCTTCCAGTTGGAATCCACCTATTCGCTGGGCGCGGACGCCGCGGCCATGCTCAACCTCACCGAGGACCACCTCGACCGCCATGGCTCCATGCGCGACTACGGCGCGGCCAAGGCGCGCATTTTCGAGGGCCGGGGCGCACAGGTGCTGAACCGCGACGATGCCGCGAGCCTGGCCATGGCGTTGCCGGGCCGGCGCGTGCTCACCTTCGGCACGGACGCGCCCGCTTCGGACGATGAATTCGGCCTGGTGAAGGACGGCGGCCGTCTGTGGCTGGCCCAGGGCGGTTCGCGGCTCCTTGCCACGGATGAAATGCAACTCGCCGGCCTGCACAATGCCGCCAACGCCCTGGCCGCGCTGGCGCTGTGCCGCGCCATCGGGTTGCCCTTCGAACCGCTGTTGGGCGCCGTGCGCGCCTTCCGCGGCCTGCCGCATCGCGTGGAGTTCGTGGCCGAGGTGAACGGCGCGCGCTATTACGACGACTCCAAGGGCACCAACGTGGGTTCCACCGTGGCGGCGCTGGCCGGCCTGTCGGGCACGCTGCCCGCCGGCGCAAAGGTGGTGCTCATCGCCGGGGGCGAGGGCAAGGGCCAGGATTTCTCGCCGCTCGCGGACGTGCTGGCGCGCACGGCGCGCGCCGTGGTGCTGATCGGCCGCGATGCGCCCTTGATTGAAAAGGCCATTGAAAAAGCTGCGGCAGGCACAGGCGTGACGTTGCTGCGCGCACCGTCCATGCAGGCCGCCGTGGACGCCGCCGCCGCCCTGGCGCGCCCCGGCGACGCGGTGCTGCTGTCGCCGGCCTGCGCCAGCTTCGACATGTTCCGCGACTACAGGCACCGCGGTAAGGTGTTCACGGCGCTGGTGAAGGAGAGGGCGCATGTTTAGCCGCGCTCTGGGTTTGGTTCACGCATGGTTCGCCGCCGGGCTCGGCTTCGGCCGCTGGTTCGGCAAGCCCGCCTCCACGGAACCGGTGCGCCGGCGCGGCAACGACGCGCGCAAGCCGCTGGCCGAATACGACGCCGGCCTGCTGTGGTCCGCGCTCCTGCTGCTCACTTTCGGCACGGTGATGGTGTACTCGTCTTCCATCGCCATGGCCGAGGCCTCGCGCTTCACCGGGGGCCGCGCCAACTATTTCCTGGTGCGCCACCTCATTTTCGTGGCCCTCAGCCTGGTCGCCGGCATGTGCGTGTTCCAGGTGCCCATGCGCATCTGGCAGCGCGCCGCGCCGTGGTTGTTCATCGCCGGGGTAGCGGCGCTGGTGGCGGTGCTGCTGCCCTTCCTGGGACGGGAAGTGAACGGGGCGCGGCGCTGGATCGGGCTGGGCTTTTTCAACCAGCAGCCCTCCGAGTTCGTGAAGCTCGCCGCGGTGCTGTACGCGGCCGACTACACGGTGAGGAAGCAATCCCTCATGCACAGCTTCAAGCGCGGCCTGCTGCCCATGCTGGGTGTCATGCTGCTGGTGGGATGGCTGTTGCTGCGGGAGCCCGACTTCGGGGCGTTCGTGGTCATCATCTCGGTGGCCATGGCCATCCTGTTCCTGGGCGGCATGAACGGCAAATGGTTCGCCGGTCTGATCGTGCTGATGGGCATGGGATTCGCCGCCCTCGTCCTCACCTCGCCGTACCGCATGCAGCGCATTTTCGGCTTCATGGATCCCTGGTCGGACGCCTTCGGCAAGGGCTACCAGCTCTCGCACGCGCTCATCGCCTTCGGCCGCGGCGAGTGGCTCGGTGTGGGCTTGGGCGCGAGCGTGGAGAAGCTGCACTACCTGCCGGAAGCGCATACCGACTTCCTGCTCGCGGTGATCGCCGAAGAGCTCGGGCTCGCGGGCGTGATCCTCGAGATCGCCCTATTTGTATGGATCGTGATGCGCGCGTTCGCCATCAGCCGGCAGGCGGCCCTGCGCGAGCGGCATTTCATGGCGCTTGCCGCGCAGGGCATCGGCATCTGGATCGGCTTCCAGGCGCTCATCAACATGGGCGTCAACATGGGCCTGCTGCCGACCAAGGGGCTCACGCTTCCGCTCATGAGCTTTGGCGGCTCGGGGCTGGTCGTCAACTGCGTGGCGGTGGCGATCCTGATCCGCATCGACTGGGAAAACCGTCAGCTCGCGCGGGGATTGAACGCGTGAGCGGCACGATCCTCATCATGGCGGGCGGCACGGGCGGGCATGTGTTCCCGGGCCTCGCCGTCGCCGACGAGATGCGCGGCCGCGGCTGGAAAGTCGTCTGGATGGGTGCGCAAAGCGGCATGGAGGCGCGCCTCGTGCCGGCGCGCGGCTATCCGGTCGAATGGATTCGCGCCGTCGCGCTGCGCGGCAAGGGCCTCATGGCGACGCTGCTGCTGCCCTTTCACCTGCTGGTCGGGTTCTGGCAGAGCGCGCGCGCCATCCTGCGTGTGCGGCCCGACGTGGTGCTCGGCATGGGAGGCTACGTCGCCTTTCCGGGCGGCATGATGGCCTCGCTGATCGCGCGGCCGCTCGCCGTGCACGAGCAAAACGCCATCGCCGGATTGACCAACCGCGTGCTCGCGGGTGTGGCCGATCGCGCCATGGTGGCGTTTCCTGGCGCACTCAAGTCGGCCGAGTGGACCGGCAATCCGGTGCGCGCCGACATCGCTGCGATCCCTATGCCGGAATCGCGCTTTGCCAATCGGACCGGGCCGCTGCGCCTGCTGGTCGTAGGCGGCAGCCTGGGCGCGCAGGCGTTGAACGAGATCGTGCCAAAGGCGCTGCGGTTGATTCCCGACGAAGAGCGCCCCGTGGTCACGCATCAGGCGGGCGAGAAGCACCTCGAAGCGCTGCGCAAGAACTACCTGGACGAAGGCGTGCGCGCGGAATACGTCGCCTTCATCGACGACATGGCGCGGCGCTACGCCGAGGCCGATCTGGTGATTTGCCGCGCGGGCGCGATGACGATTTCGGAACTCTCGGCGGGCGGCCTCGCGAGCGTGCTCGTGCCATTTCCCTTCGCCGTGGACGACCA
>DATNCF010000586.1:0-3120 GCA_035571675.1 Burkholderiales bacterium
TGCTTGCCGATTTCGGACAGGCGGGTCTGGCGCTGCTGCTTGCTGCGGAGCTTGTAGGCCTCGCGCAGCGGCGCGTCGGCGAGCGAGGTGATGCGGTCGATCAGCGCCTCGTCCTTCGCGGCCGGCTTCCAGTCCCAGGCCGGCTTGGCGGCCTGGTCGGCGAGTTCATGAATGGCCTGGATGGCGGCCTGCATCTGCTCGTGGCCGAACACCACCGAGCCCAGCATGACGTCTTCGGGCAGCTCCTGCGCTTCGGATTCCACCATGAGCACGGCGTGCTCGGTGCCGGCCACCACGAGGTTGAGCTGGCTTTCCTTGATCTGCGCGGCGCTGGGGTTGAGCACGTACTGGCCGTTGACGTAGCCCACGCGCGCGGCGCCGATGGGGCCGTTGAAGGGAATGCCGGACAGCGTCAGCGCCGCCGACACGCCGATCAGGGCGGGGATGTCGGGATCGACCTCCGGGTTGACCGACATCACCGTGGCCACCACCTGCACTTCATTGTAGAAGCCGTCGGGGAACAGCGGGCGGATGGGGCGGTCGATGAGGCGGCTGGTCAGCGTCTCTTTCTCGGAGGGCCGACCTTCACGCTTGAAAAAGCCGCCGGGGATCTTGCCTGCGGCGTAGGTCTTCTCGATGTAGTCGCAGGTCAGGGGGAAGAAATCCTGGCCCGGCTTGGGCGACTTGGCGGCGGTGACGGCGCACAGCACCACCGTGTCGTCCATGTTCACCAGCACGGCGCCGTGGGCCTGGCGGGAAATCTCGCCCGTCTCCAGGGTGACCTGGTTGGAGCCGTAGGTGAAAGTCTTCTTGATGGCAGTCAGGGACATGGGGATCTCGAATGTGGAGGCGGCGCGATCGAAACGGCGCGCCGGCGGTTGTTCAGAAAAACTGCTTCAGAAAAGCAAAACGCCCATCCGAGCGGATGGGCGTGGGGGCGTTACTTGCGCAGGCCAAGCTTCTCGATCAGTTGCCGGTAGGTGTCGGCGTTGGTGCGCTTGAGATAGTCGAGCAGCTTGCGCCGCAGGCTGACCATCTTGAGCAGGCCGCGACGCGAGTGGTGGTCCTTCACGTGCGACTTGAAATGCTCAGTGAGGGAATTGATGCGCGCGGTGAGCAGCGCCACCTGGACTTCGGGCGAGCCGGTGTCGCCGGCCTTGCGCTGGTGCTGCGAAACGATTTGCGCAGTCTGCGCAACGGTGACGGTCATACGCTATCTCTCTGGTGGAAGGCGGCCACAAAGCCGCCCGGAATTCGGAATGGGTCGATGCGGAAGGGCAACATTGTAAGGGAAAGCGGTTGTTTCGACAAGGCTATTTTGGCTCACGGAGGGTTGTCCGAGGCGGTGTCCGCTGTCTCCTGGGCAGCCCCGCCCACCAGCCGGCGCGGCCGCAGCCAGCCCCCATCCAGCGTTGCCAAGCCGAGAAAAAACCGTCCCGAGGCGCCATCCCCATAGACCCGCGCCGGCCCCCTCCCATCCGCCCCCAGCGGCGCGCCCGTGACCGCGACCGTCATGCCGTTGCCGAAACGCCGGGCGGCGTCCGGATCCAGAACCACCTCCGGCCAGGCCGCCAGCAGCGAGTCCACCGGACGCAGCAGCGCATCGCGCCCTGCCTTGTCCAGCGCTTCCAGTTTTTCCAGGCTGACCGACCCATCGAGGCCGTGCGAGCCGATCCGGGTGCGGCGCAGCGCCGTCAGGTGGGCGCCGCACCCCAGCAACCCGCCGATGTCCTCGGCGAGAGTGCGGATATAGGTGCCCTTGCTGCACAGCACCTCCAGGATGACCTGCGGCGGAGCGAAGCCGAGCAGATTGAGTTCAAGGATGACCACCTGCCGGGGTGCCCGCTCTACTGTCTGGCCCTGTCGCGCCAGGCGGTACAGGGGCTGACCGCCCTGCTTGATGGCCGAGTGCATGGGCGGCACCTGCGAAATAGGGCCGCGAAAGCGCGCCAGCACGTCGTGCAATTGCGCCTGGGGCACGGCCACGGGCTTTTCTTCCAGCACCTCGCCTTCCGCGTCACCGGTGGTGGTGGTCACCCCCAGTTTCAACGTCGCCGTGTACCGCTTGTCTGCTTCCAGCAATTCACCGCCGAACTTGGTGGCCTCGCCCAGGCAAATGGGCAGCAGGCCGGTGGCGAGCGGATCGAGCGTCCCCGTGTGCCCTGCCCGCTCGGCGGCGTACAAGCGCTTCACGCGCTGCAAGGCCGCGTTCGAAGTCAGGCCCTGGGGTTTATCGAGCAGCAACACCCCATCGATACGGCGCGTGGGAGCGCGCCGCTTCTGCCCACCAGCGTTAGCGCTCATTTGGGTGAGGCTTTGGAACCGCGCTTGGCCGGAGTTTTGGAAACCGATTTGGCCGCACGCTTCGGCGGAGCCACGGGGGGAGGTGGTGGTGGCGGCGCAACGGCCTCATCGATCAATTTCGACAACCGCATGCCCTCTTCGATCGACGAATCGTAGGCGAAGTGCAACTCCGGCGTGTTGTGGATCTTGATGCGCTGGCCCAGCATCGACCGCAAGAATCCGGCCGCGCGCTTCAACCCTTTTTCGGTTTCCTGGCGCGCGTCCTGATCACCCAGCAGCGTGAAGAATACTTTCGCGTGCGCGAGGTCTGGCGAAACCTCCACGTCCGTGAGCGTGATCATGCCCACTCGCGGATCCTTCAGTTCCAGCCGGACAATGTCCGCCAGTTCCTTCTGAATCTGCTCCGCTACGCGGCGCTGGCGTTGAACGTTAGCCATAAACTGAAGTGGGGGATCTACAAGGGGGCATGCCCCCTTGTTCGGTTACTACGCCAGAGTACGCGCGACTTCCTGCACTTCGTACACTTCGAGCGTGTCGCCTTCCTTGATGTCGTTATAGTTCTTCAGCGACAAACCGCACTCGAACCCCGCTTTGACCTCGCGCACGTCGTCCTTGAAGCGCTTGAGCGAATCCAGCTCGCCGTCGTGGATGACCACGTTGTCGCGCAGCAGCCGCACGCGGGCGCTGCGCTTGACCAGGCCTTCCTTGACCATGCAGCCGGCCACCGTGCCCACGCTGGAGATGCGGTAGATCTGGCGGATTTCCACCAGGCCCAGCACCGCCTCCTTCTTCTCCGGCGCCAGCATGCCCGACAGC
>DATNCF010000587.1:0-13047 GCA_035571675.1 Burkholderiales bacterium
ATCGCCGTGGACGGCGGACGAAGCATCTATATATGAGGTCTGCTCTGACGTCGGGGGACATACAAGGGGGCGCTGTTACGAAAATGCGCCCCTTGTACGTTTAAAGCCCGGTTGGCATGAACAAACCCGAAGAACCCCTGCTGCACGGCGGAAAGGTCGTCAGCAATGCCCGCCTTGCCATCACCATGGGCGCGGCCATGGCGGTTTCGCCGCTGGCCATCGACATGTACCTGCCCTCGCTGCCCACGCTGGCGCAGGAATTCCAGGTCGACATGTCGCGCGTGCAGGTCACGCTGTCGTCGTTCTTCCTGGGCATCGCGCTGTTCCAGGTGGTGTACGGGCCGCTGTCCGACCGCTACGGCCGCCGCCGGCCGCTGCTGGTGGGCCTGGTCATTTACGCCCTGGCCTCGGCGATGTGCGCTTTTTCCACTTCGGTGCAAATGCTCACCATCGGCCGCTTCTTGCAGGCCATGGGTTCGTGCGCCGGCATGGTGATTTCCATGGCCGTGGTGCGCGACCGCTTTTCGCCCGTCGAGGGCGCGTACATGATGTCGCGCATGATACTGGTCATGGGCGTGGCGCCCATACTCGCGCCCTCCTTCGGCGGCTTCCTGCTCACCACCCTGGGCTGGCAGGCCATTTTCGGCGTGCTGGCCATCTACGGCGCGGTGCTGGCCGCGGCCATCGCCCTGTACCTGCCCGAGACCCGGCCGGCGCACTACAAAGGGCCATCCAACCCCTGGCAGGCGCTGAAGGTGTACGGCGGACTGTTCCTGCACCGGCGCTACATGGGCTACGCCCTGACGCGCAGCTTGGTGCAGGGCGCGCTGTTCGCCTACATCACCGGCTCGCCCTTCGTGTTCATCGAACTGCACGGCGTGCCCACCAAGTACTTCGGCATCCTGTTCAGCCTCAATGCCCTGGGCATCATCGGCGGGGCGCAGGTCAATCAGCGCCTGCTGCGCAACCGCTCGCCCGAGAAAGTGCTGCGCGGCGCGCTCGTGGCGGTGGGCATTTCAACCATGGCGCTGGTGGGCGCGGCGCTGCTGCCGCTGTCCATGGGCACCACCGGGTTCGTGCTGCTGCTCATCCCGCTGTTCTGCCAGATCGCCGGCAGCGGCCTGGTGCAGCCCAATTCCGTGGTGCTGGCGCTCGCGCCTTTCGGCGACCGCGCCGGCAGCGCCTCGGCCCTCATGGGGTCGCTCATGTTCGCGCTGGCGTCGCTCGCCTCCAGCGCCGTGGCGCTGTTCCACACCCATTCGGCCCTGCCCATGGCCGGCACCATGGCCACCTGCGCCGTGCTGGGCATCTGCGCTTACTACTTCCTGGCCCGGGCGCGGCCGGGCGAGGCGCCCGTCAGCACGGGGCACTGAGGAGCGTCAGGTCCGGCCCAGGCGCGGAGCAACCCGCCCGCATGAGATAATGCGGCCGTGAACGCGCCCGACAAATCCCTCGCTCCGCCCGTGCCCGCGGACAAGACCTCAGACCATCTCCGCTACGGGGCGTCCAAGGCGCGCGTCGAGGCCATCAAGCTGGACAAGCGCCTGATGCGCCTCATGGGCCAGGCCATCGCCGACTTCAACATGCTGGGTCCCCGGGATCGCGTCATGGTGTGCCTGTCCGGCGGCAAGGACAGCTACGCCCTGCTCGACCTGCTGCTCAAGCTGCGCGAGCGCTCGCCCGAAAAGTTCGACATCGTGGCGGTGAACCTCGACCAGGGCCACCCGGGCTTCCCCAAGGAAGTCATTCCGAACTACCTCAGCGAGCGCGGCGTGCCCTTCCGCATCGTCGACCAGGACACCTACTCGGTGGTGAAGCGCGTGGTGCCCGAAGGCCACACGCTGTGTTCGCTGTGCTCGCGGCTGCGCCGCGGCGTGCTGTACAAGACCGCCACCGAACTGGGCGCCACGCGCATCGCCCTGGGGCACCATCGCAGCGACATCATCGAGACGTTCTTCCTCAATCTGTTCTTCGGCGGGAAACTGAAAGCGATGCCGCCGAAACTGGTTTCGGACAATGGCAAGCATGTGGTGATCCGGCCGCTGGCGTATGTGCGCGAGGAAGACCTGGAAGCGTATTCCCAGATACGCAAATTCCCCATCATCCCCTGCGACCTGTGCGGGTCACAGGAGCATCTGCAGAGAAAGCAGGTCAAGGCGATGCTGCGGGAATGGGATAAGAAATTCCCCGGGCGGATTGAGAGCATCTTCAACGGACTAGGCCGGGTGAACCTGTCGCACTTGCTGGACAGGAATCTTCATGACTTTGCATCAATGGAAGCAAGCGGAACGCCTGATCCTGAAGGCGATAAAGCCTTCGACGACGAAGACTTCTCCACCATAGCAACGCTTCCAGCGAGCATCCCCGTCCGCAACGGCTAGGTCATTCGACCGGGATGACGTTTTGACTCCCCTCCCTGGGGGAGGGGACGGGGGAGGGCAAGCCCGTTTCATTTCCTGAAATTCGAGCACGATTGATTTCGGAGTCGCGCTCGCGTTGCATCTGCTGTGGAACCACATTCAAGCTTGGTCCCCATACGGCTGACCGCTGACTCTCCGGCCCGCCCGTTTGCAGTTGATTGCGCAACTCTGACTGCTGCTGCGTGACCGTTGCGTCGAACTGCCGCCGCTGGATCATCTGCTGCAACTCCAGGTCCTTCTGCTGCGCGGCCGGAACCGCCAAGCGTTGCTGCGACTGCTGGAGCTGGAGCGTGAACGCATCGGATTGCTGTTGGCGTTGTAACAGCGCGCTGCGGGCAATGTCGTCCGCCTGCGCCCAGGCCAACTGCGCGGCGCAAAGCCCGATGGCGGTGCAAAGCAATCGCATTCCCATACAGCAAGGACAGCGTTAAGGGCCCGGCAGTTCCCTCCCTGGGAATCCACGCTCAGCGGCGTGGCTTGGCCTGCGGCGGCTTGTACATCTTGAGTTTTTGCGCTTCTCTTTCGATGCCATCCTTCAGCCGCAATAACTTCTGCTGCCGCCTGGCCACCAGGGGGTAGTGCCGCGCGGCCTCCAGCGCCCAGCCCACCTCCCAGCACTGCTTGGAATTGGTCACCCACAGGGCAGGGTCCATGCGGCGCAGATCGAAAGCGACTGAATAGCTGCGCAAGGTCTTCTGGTGGCGCCGGTTGGTGTATTCGTGGAAGTACGACATGGCCAGCTCGCGCAGGTTGCGATAGACCGGATCGCGCCAGCGCAGTATGGGGCTGTTGGTCTTGGACACCGCGCCCCAGCAGTTGCCGCGGCGGAAGACGGCAACCACGTGGTCGAAGTCGTGCTCGGCCTTGAGGTCGAACAGCCAGGGGGGCTCGCCGTTGATCCACAGGGCGCACGCCGCCACCATGGCGCCTTCGATGCACAGCGCGCGGCGCTGGCGCAGCACTTCGCGCACCGACAGGCAGGTGATGCCGCCGATTTCGAAGTTCTGGGGGATGGAGTCGACGAAGGCCTGGATTTTCTCGGGGGTGTTGAGACGCGCCAGGGTCCGGTACTCGCCCGAGCTCAGTCCCAGCAGCTCGCGCCCTGCCCTGCGCGCAAGGCCTTTGCCCCGCCCGGCACCGCGCGCCGTCATGCCGCGGCTTCCGCCTTCTTCTCCCGGATGGCCGCCGCCATTTTGAGGATTTCGTTGGCCAGGCCGATGCGGTCGTCGACGCTGCGCATGAAAGTGCGGGTGACCAGCACCTCGAAGCCGCTGGCGCGCAGTCCCTCGGCCAGCGCCGCGTCCTCGCCGTCGATGACGAAGCCGTCGATGAGGCGGTAGTACTCCAGCGCCACGCTGCGCGACGAGGGCTCGTGGCCGAGCTCGGTCATCATCTTGCCCGCCGAGCCTTTGTGCGCGTTGGCGCCCACGATGGGCGACACCGCGATCACCGGCGCGCCGCGCGCGCGCAACTGCTCGCGCATGCCCTGCACTTCGAGAATGGGGCGGATGCTGTGGTAGGGGTTGGCCGGGCAGATCACCACGGCCTCGAGATCCTGGGCGTACAGCGCGGCCAGCGCCTCGTCCGACAGCCGCGCCTCGTCGGCGCCGGCGTAAAAAAAGCCGCGCACCGCCGGCTCGCAGCCCAGCTCCTCGAAATATTCGTGATAGCGCACCTCACCCGCCTCGGTGAGCACTTGCGTGCGCACCGGGTCGTCGCTCATGGGCAGCACGCGGGCCGAAATGCCGAGGTGGCGGCAGAACTCCAGGGCGATTTGCGTCGGCCGGCGGTCGCCGCGCAGGGCTTCGCCGCGCAGCAGGGGCAGGGCCAGGCTTTTGTCGCCCAGCGGCACGCGGTTGGGGCCGCCCAGGCGCTTGGCCATGTCGAAGCAGGCGTAGCTCTCGCCGGCCGGTTCCCAGCCGCGCTGGTCATCTGACAGCCCCGACAGGGTGTACAGCATGGTGTCCAGGTCCGGGGCCATGGGCAGGCCCAGGAACTCATGGTCGTCGCCCGAATTGACAATGACGGTGAGCTGCTCGCCGCGCAGGCGATACAGGCCGTCAGCCAGCTTGGCGCCTCCGAATTGACCTGCCAGCGCAACCACAGAGCCCACGCGAACCTCAGGGGAGTTCCAAGGCCTGCAAGCCTACCGGATTTTCGGGCTTCCGGCCTGTTGACGGGGCCCCGGCCTGCGGCCGGGTACGGGGAGGTGCCGCGGCCTCCCGTCGTTGTTCCGGGGTCGCCGGGCGGCGGGCTTTGCGCGCATGCCGTCTATAAACAAATCAACGAGTTGCTCTGCGTCGCGGGCCAACGGGAAGAAGCCCTTGTCACGGCCGACCAGCCAGTTGGAGATCAGGCCGTCCAGGAGGGCGTGCAGGCCCACGGCGGCGAGATGCGGGTCGATGTCGGCGCGCAACAGCTTCTCCCGGACACCCTGCGCGACCTCGCTTTCGATTTGGCCGATGCAATTGCCGCGCATGGTCAGGTAGCGCCTGCGCAGCGCCGTCATGTCCTCGACGAACTCGCACTTGTGGCAAACGATGTCGATGACCCGCTGCGCCTGTGGCTGCAGGGCCACGGCCAGCAGGGCGCGCAGCATGCGCAGCTTGAGCAGCGTCACCGGGTCGGCCTGGGGGCTACCGGGCTCGGCCTCCAGCTCCAGGGGCAGGCGCACGCGCGACAGCATGGCCCAGAACAGGTCGGCCTTGTCGGCGAAGTGCCAGTAAATGGCGCCGCGGGTGACGCCGGCGGCCGCGGCGATATCGGCCAGCGAGGTGCGCGACACGCCGCGCTTGCTGAAAACTCGCTCGGCGGCGTCGAGCAAGGCGTTGCGCGTCTCCAGCGCCTCGTCCTTGGTGTGGCGTGGCATCGTTCCTCCTCCGGCTTTCGCGTTACGCGATGCCCCCTGTGAAATGCTCGACTGGCTCGACTCGCCCGGCTGTCACAAAGGCGGAACAGTCCACGCGGGTGCAACGGGTCAGACCGCGACGCATGCAGGGTTTCCTTTACGTAACTTTACGTTGCGCGCCATTTCTGTACGCCGCGCGCAATTTACATACATTGGTGAATGTATGTATCATACGCGGCGGCTGATTCAATTGGTGCGTTATTTGAATGGTTCGTGCGGCCTGTCACATCGCCGCCGGTCGGCCCGCCTCACAGGACATCCACGTGCTCCCATCATCGTCTCGCCGCGCGCAGCGGTTGGCGCGCAAATCCCCTTCATCGCCGGCGGCGCCTGGCCGCACCTTCTTGGCCAAAGGCGTCCTCGGCGTTCTACTGGCCGGCTGCGTTGTATTGGCCGGCTGCGCCGTGGGACCCAATTTCCAGCCGCCCCCCGCGCCCGCTTACGACCGCTACACCCTCGGGCAGCAGCCCGCCGCCACCGCGGCAACGGCGCAGCCCACCGGCGAGGCGCAGCGCTTCCTGGCCGGCGCCGACGTGCCCGACCGCTGGTGGCTGCGCTTCAACAGCCCGGAAATCAACCGCCGCGTGGAGCTGGCACTGGCGGGCAATCCCACCGTGGCCTCGGCACAGGCCACGCTGCGCCAGGCCCAGGAAAGCCTGGCCGCCACGCGCGGGCAGCTTTTCCCGCAGGTGGACGCGAAGGTGGGCGCCACGCGCATGCAGACCAACACCGCCACGATCGGCTCGACCGCGCCGGCGCTGCCGCCGTTCACGCTGTACAACGCCTCGGTGGGCGTGTCGTGGGGCATGGACCTGTTCGGCACCGCGCGCCGCACCATCGAGGCGCAGGGTGCCGGCGTGGATGCGCAGCGCTTCCAGCTTGAAGCCACCTATCTGGCGCTCATTTCCAACGTGGTCACCGCCTCCATCCAGGAAGCGTCGCTGCGCGCCCAGCTCGCCGCGAGCGAGCAGGTCACCGGCATGCTCAACCAGCAGCTCGACGTGACGCAGAAGCAGGTCAACCTCGGCAGCCGCGCCGAGGGCGATCTGTATCCGGTGCGCTCGCAACTCGCCTCGCAGCAGGCGCAACTGCCGGCGCTGCGCCTGGCGCTGGCCAAGGTGCGGACCCAACTGGCCGTGTACCTGGGCCGCGCGCCTTCGGAGGCCGATCTGCCGGCGGTTGACCTCGAGGCGCTCGCGCTGCCGCTCGACATCCCGGTCAGCGTGCCCTCCAAGCTGGTGCAGCAGCGCCCCGACGTGCGCGCCGCCGAGGCCGTGCTGCACCAGGCCACGGCGCAGGTGGGCGTGGCCGAGGCCAACCTGCTGCCGCAGATTTCGCTCTCCGCGGCGCTCGGTTCGCAGACCGCGCGCGCGGCTTCGCTGCTGTCCTCGGGCAGCACGATCTGGAGCGTCGGCCTGGGGCTGCTGCAGCCGATTTTCCACGGCGGCAGCCTGCAGGCGCAGCGCCGCGCCGCCGAGGCCGGACTGGACCGCGCCTTCGCCGAGTACCAAAACACCGTGCTGGGCGCGTTCAAGAACGTGGCCGATTCCCTGCAGGCGCTGCAGATCGACGCCGACGCGCTGGAGGCCCAGGGCAATTACTACAACGCCGCCAACGGCACCCTGCAGCTGGCGCAGACCCAGTACCGCATCGGCACGGCCAGTTACCTGCAACTGCTGGACGCGCAGCGCCAGTTTTCGGTGGCGCAGGTGGCGCTGGTGCAGGCGCGCGCGGCGCGCCTGGCCGACACGGCGGCGCTGTTCGCCGCGCTGGGCGGGGGCTGGTGGAACCGGGATGGCCCGCTGCCGGAAGTGCGCTTCGCCAGCGACGGGTCGCGGGTTGCAGTACAAAGCGCCACGGCGCAGACCGGCGCGCGCTGAATTTTCGTTTGAGTCGCCCGGCTGTCCGCCCGGGCTTTGAGAGATCGGGATTGATATGAACAAGAAACTGGTCATTCGAATGACCATCATGCTGGTCGTCGTCATCGTGGTGGTGGGGGCGCTGGTCGGCTGGAATACGGCCAAGGCCATTTTCGGCAAGAAAATGATGGCCTCCATGGGCGTGCCGCCCCAGACCGTCACCACCATGAAAGCCGCCTACGAGGAATGGCAGCCCACGCTGACAGCGGTGGGCACGCTGCGCGCCGTGCGCGGCGTGGAGGTGGCCCTGGAAGGCGCGGGCGTGGTGTCCGAAGTGGCGTTCAAGCCCGGCGCGGAAGTGAAGGCCGGCGAAGTGCTGCTGAAGATGCGCGCCGACGACCTGACGGCGCAGTTGCAGTCGCTGGAAGCCTCGGCCCAGCTTGCCGAGGCCAATTTCAAGCGCTCCACCGAGCAACTGGCCGCCAAGGCCATCAGCCAGGCTCAGCACGAAGCCGACGAAGCCAACATGAAGAGCGCGCGCTCCGCGGTGGCGCAGCAGACGGCGCTGCTGGCCAAGAAAACCCTGCGCGCGCCCTTCGACGGGCGCCTGGGCATCACCAAGGTCGCGCCGGGGCAGTACCTCAATCCCGGCGACTCGGTGGTGACGCTGCAGCAGCTCGATCCCATCTATATCGATTTCACCATCCCGCAGCGCCAGCTCAGTCAACTGGGCGTGGGCAAGCCGGTGACGGTATTGCTGGATGTCTTCCCGGGCAAGCCGTTCAAGGGCACCATCACCACCATCAATCCCAAGGTCGACACCGCCACGCGCAACGTGCAGGTGGAAGCCACGCTGCGCAATCCCGGCCGCGTGCTCACCCCCGGCATGTTCGGCAATGTCAGCGTGGAGGTGGGCGCCAAGCAGCGCTACCTGACCCTGCCGCAGACGGCGTTGAGCTACAACCCCTACGGCGAAACCATCTACATCGTGAAGCCACCCGAGGCGGGCAAGGCCGCCGCCGGCGGCGATGCGGCGAAGCAGGGCGATGCAGCCAAGCAGGGCGATGCCGCAAAGGCCGGCGGCGCACCGGGGCAGGCCACGCCGCAGGGAACGGCGCAGCAGACCTTCGTCACCACCGGCCCGACGCGCGGCGACCAGGTGGCCATCATCAAGGGCCTGGAAGAGGGCACCGAAGTGGTCACCAGCGGCGCGGCCAAGCTGAAAAACGGCACCCCGGTGATCGTCAACAACAAGATTCTGCCTGCCAACGATCCCAATCCCAAGCCGCAGGAACAGTGAGCACGCCATGAATTTCACGGATATTTTCATCCGCAGGCCAGTGCTGGCCATCGTGGTCAGCCTGCTGATCCTGGTGCTGGGCCTGCGCTCGCTGGTCGGCATGTCGGTGCAGCAGTACCCCGAAACCCAGAGCGCCCAGGTGATCGTCAGCACCACCTATTTCGGCGCCGACGCGGCCACCGTGGCGGGCTTCATCACCCAGCCGCTGGAATCGGCCATCGCCCAGGCGCAGGGCATCGACTACCTGTCCTCGTCCAGCTCGGCGGGCGTGTCCACCATCACCGCCAACCTGCGGCTGAACTACGACGCCAACCGCGCGCTCACTGAAATCAACACCCAGGTGAGCGCGGTGCGCAACCAACTGCCCACGCAGGCGCAGCAGCCGGTGCTCACGGTGCAGCAGGGGCAGACCGTGGACGCCATGTACATGGGCTTCTACAGCAAGGTGCTGCCGCCCAACAACGTCACCGACTTCCTGCTGCGCGTGGTCAAGCCCAAGCTCGATTCCATCGCCGGCGTGCAGACCGCCGAAATCCTCGGCGCGCGCAATTTCGCGCTGCGGGTGTGGCTGGACCCCGAGCGCATGGCGGCGCACAACGTCAGCGCCACCGACGTGCGCAACGCCTTGGGCGCCAATAACTTCCTCGCCGCCGTGGGCAGCACCAAGGGCCAGATGGTCTCGGTGGACCTGACCGCCGCCACCGACCTGCATTCGGTGGCCGAATTCCGCCGCATGGCGGTCAAGCAGAAGGACGGCGCCATCGTGCGCCTGGAGGACGTGGCCAACGTGGTGCTGGGCGCCGAGGACTACAACCTCAACGTGGCCTTCAACGGCCAGCAATCGGTGTTCATCGGCATCAAGGTGGCGCCCGGAGCCAACATCCTGGACGTGGCCAAGCGCGTGCGCAGCGCCTTCCCCGAAATCCAGGCGCAACTGCCCAACGGGCTGTCGGGTGAAATCGTCTACGACGCCACCGACTACATCAACACCTCCATCACCGAGGTGATCAAGACCCTGGTCGAGGCGCTGCTCATCGTCACCGTGGTGATCTACCTGTTCCTGGGCAGCCTCCGCGCCGTGATCGTGCCCGTCATCACCATGCCGCTGTCGCTGATCGGCGCCTTCTTCATCATGCTGGTGCTGGGCTATACCATCAACCTGCTCACGCTGCTGGCGCTGGTGCTGGCCATCGGGCTGGTGGTGGACGACGCCATCATCGTGGTGGAGAACGTCGACCGGCACATGAAGGAGGGCAAGTCGCCCATGCAGTCGGCGCTGATCGCCGCGCGCGAGCTGGGCGGGGCCATCATCGCCATGACCATCGTGCTGATCGCGGTGTACGTGCCCATCGGCTTCCAGGGCGGCCTGACCGGCGCCCTGTTCACCGAGTTCGCCTTCACCCTGGCGGGCGCGGTCACGGTGTCGGCGGTGCTGGCGCTGACGCTGTCGCCCATGATGGCCTCGCGCATGTTCAAGCCCGAGATGGAGAGCGGCCGTTTCGTGCAGTTCATCGACCGGCGCTTCGAGTGGCTGCACGGCGGCTACCTGCGCCGGCTGCACGGCTCGCTCGACACCTGGGTGGTGCTGATCGTCCTGGGCTTCTGCGTGCTGGGCGCCACCGTGTACCTGTTCATGACCTCCAAGTCCGAGCTGTCGCCCAACGAGGACCAGGGCATCGTGCTGGGGCAGGTGCAGGGACCGCCCAACGCCACCGCCCAGCAGATGCAGACCTATTCCAAGCAGATTTTCGACATCGCGCGCGAATCCCCGGAATACGAGCAGATGTTCCAGTTCACCGGCTACCCCAGCGTCAGCCAGGGCTTCAACGGGGTGATCCTCAAAACCTGGGACCAGCGCTCGCGCAGCGCCACCCAGGTGCAGGAGGAAATGCAGAAAAAATGGGCCGGCATCGCGGGCGGACGCGTGGTGGCCTTCCAGTTCCCCTCTCTGCCGGGCGCCTTCGGCCTGCCGGTGCAGTTCGTCATCAACACCACCGAATCCTTCGACAAGCTGAACGAGGTGTCCAACGCGGTGCTGGCCAAGGCTCAGGCCAGCGGCATGTTCTTCTACATCGACTCCGACCTGAAGATCAACAAGCCGCAGGTCACCGTGGTGCCCGACCGCGACCTGGTGACCAGCCTCGGTCTGTCGCAGCAGGACCTGGGGGGCGCGCTGGGCGCCGCCATGGGCGGCGGCTACGTGAACTACTTCTCCATCGCCGGACGCTCCTACAAGGTCATCCCGCAGGTGCTGCAGACCGAGCGGCTGAACGCCGACCAGGTGCTGGACAACTACATCCAGACGCCGGACGGCTCGGCCATCCCCGCCTCCAGCGTGGCCAGCCTCAAGACCACGGTGGTGCCGCAGGTGCTGTCGCGCTTCCAGCAGCTCAATTCCGCCACCATCGCCGGCGTGCCCAACGGCGTCTCGCAGCAGGAGGTGCTGGAGTTCCTGCGCAACACCGTGCGCGAAGTCGCGCCCACCGGCTTCTCGGTCGACTACGCCGGCGCCTCGCGCCAATACGTGCAGGAATCGGGCGGGTTCGTGATCACGCTGCTGTTCGCCGTCATCATTGTCTACCTGGCGCTGGCGGCGCAGTTCAACAGCCTGCGCGATCCCATCGTGGTGCTGGTGTCCGTGCCCATGGCGATGTTCGGAGCGCTGCTGTTCATCAACCAACTGCCGTTCCTGGGCTTCGTGGGCTTTCCGGCGCTGGGGCGCATTTCGCTCAACATCTACACCCAGGTGGGCCTGGTGACGCTCATGGGCCTGATTTCCAAGCACGGCATCCTGATGGTGCAGTTCGCCAACGAGCTGCAGCGCGCCGGCCGCGGCAAGCGCGAAGCCATCGAGGAAGCCGCCGCCGTGCGCCTGCGTCCCATCCTCATGACCACCGCGGCCATGGTGCTGGGCGTGGTGCCGCTGGTCATCGCCTCGGGCGCGGGCGCCGCGGGCCGCTTCAACATGGGCCTGGTGATCTTCACCGGCCTGTCCATCGGCACGCTGTTTACCCTGTTTGTGGTGCCGGCTTTCTACATGCTGCTGGCAGCCGACCACCGCAAAGAAAAGGCGCATGAGGTGGAAACCGGCCTTGACGACGAGGCGGCGCAGCCGGAGGGCTGAGCCGTGCGCCCTGGCGCTAATCCCGATACCCTGCTTCCTTTTGGCCGCGCAAGGCCAAGACGAACACAGTTTCCATAGCGGCCACGTATTGATACCGAGCAACGTATCCCCGAGAACGCTGCCCGATTACCAATTCACGAAGGTCGCCGCCGACAGGCCGGCCAATCAGGGGATTTTCTTCAAGAACCTCAAGCGCTTTGATAATGGCAGCAATGCGCTGATCCGGGTCGGGAACTTGATGTTGGCGAAGATGTTCAAAAATGCGGTCGAAGTCGTCGTGGATTTCCGGTGCGAGTTCGATTCGCGTCATCGTGGAGACAGCACCCGAGCCTTGGGCTTTGCTGTCTTCTTCCCCGCCGCGCGGTCGACCAGATAACTCTTCATTTCCGACCAGGGGATGGTTTTTCCGGTCGCGAGGATTTTTTGAAACCGCTCCACGGCAAGCTCATGGAATTCGGTTTGCAGTTCCTGCTGCTGTGCTTTCTCCGCGATTGCCTCCAAAATGAAGCCATGGGCGGTGGTGCCTGCCCTGCTGGCGGCGCGGGCAACCCGCTCCTTCAAGTCTTTTGACAGCCGGATGGTAGTGGTGGACATAGGCGCAGGATCGTGTAGTGGTGGGATGACGGCTAATGTAGCACATCCGTGCTACAGAAGCCCAGCGGGGGTTTACATTACTTTACCTGCAGGAGAAAACCACCCAATACACGGGGAATAAATTGTGAACGGTCAGCGGAGCCATCTCGGCCCCGCCAGTTCACCCGGAGGTCCTCGTGGAAACCCCGAAATCCGAAACCCCGCAGTCCGCTTCCCCCGCGGGCGGCCAGTCCGCCCCACAACCCGAAAGCAACTCCCGCCACGCCCGCTGCCATGACGCCGGGTGTCACGGCTACCGCGGCCGTCGCCGCGGCCGCGTGCTGTTTGCCCTGGTGATCGGCCTCGCGGCCGGCATCGCCGGCGGCTACATCGGCAAGTCCTTTGCGCGCGTCTCGGACGTCGCCGCCGTGGCCCGCGGCACGGCAGATCCGGCCAAAATGGACGAGCACGTGCGTCGCATGGTGCGCCACTTCGCCGTCGAGACCGACGCCTCGCCCGCGCAGCAGGAAAAGCTCACGGCCATCGTCAAGGGCGCCGTGGCCGACCTCGCGCCCATGCGCGAGCAGATGCGCGTCGCCCGCACGCAGGCCATCGCCCTGCTGCGCGCCGACAACGTCGACCGGGAAGGCGTGGAGCGCCTGCGCGCCGAGCAGATGCGGCTGGCCGACGGCATGAGCCGGCGCGTCTCGACCGCGCTGGCCGATGCCGCCGACGTGCTGACCCCGGCGCAGCGCCAGAAAGTCGCAGGGCGGCTGGAGGACTGGATGCAGCGCGGCGGCCGGTTCGGGGGCTGGCATGCGCACGCCGACGCTTCGGATACGCCTGGGGGCGGCACCGCCCCC
>DATNCF010000588.1:0-7353 GCA_035571675.1 Burkholderiales bacterium
CAGGTTGCGGAAAGGCCGGGTGTTCTGGAAGGTGCCGCAGATGCCGCGGTTCACCACGTCCCAGGGCTTGAGCGCGCTCAGGTCCTCGCCGTTGAAGGTGATGCGCCCGGAGTCGGCCTTGAGGATGCGCGTGATGAGCCGCATGAGCGTGGTCTTGCCCGCGCCGTTGGGGCCGATGAGGCCGACGATCTGG
The DNA here is from genome assembly GCA_035571675.1 of Burkholderiales bacterium. Classification (GTDB taxonomy): domain Bacteria; phylum Pseudomonadota; class Gammaproteobacteria; order Burkholderiales; family SG8-39; genus CAIYPG01. The sequence goes on from DATNCF010000588.1 coordinate 194, forward strand.
TCGCGCCGCAGTTCGAATGAAACATTGTTGACGGCGGTGAGCCCGCCGAAGCGCTTGGTCAGCCCTTCGACCCTGAAGAAGGAAGTGTCCAGCGACACCGGGCCGCCCTCAGGCGAGCTCGTCGCGCAACTCGCGTCGCGACACCTTGCCCACGTCGGTTTTGGGCAGCTCGCCGCGGAATTCCACCACCCTGGGCACCTTGTACTCGGCCAGGCGCGTGGCGCACCAGGCGCGCACGTCCTCTTCCGACAGCTTGCCGCGCGCGTCGGGCTGCAGCACCACGATGGCCTTGACGTAGTGGCCCACCGAAGGATCGGGCACGCCGATCACGCCGGCGGCCTTGATGCTCTCATGCTCGTAGAGCACGTCCTCGATATCCTTGGCGAAAATCGAATGGCCCTTGAACTTGATCAGGTCCTTGGTGCGGTCGTAGAAGTAGAAATAGCCTTCCTCGTCCATGCGCACGATGTCGCCGGTGCGCAGCCACTTCTGCCCGGCGGCCTCCATGAACACCTTTGCGCTTTCCTCGGGCTTGTTCCAGTAGCCCTGCATCACGTGCGGGCCGGCCAGCACCAGTTCGCCGGTCTGGTTGGGCGCCAGGAATTCTCCGCTCTGCGGATCGATCACCGCCGCGCTGACATTGGGCACCGGGCAGCCGAACGAGCCGGGCTTGGGCCGCTCCAGCGGGTTGAGATGGCTGGTGGCGCAGCACTCGGAAAGCCCGTAGCCCTCGGTGATCCTGGAGCCGGTGCGCGCCATCCAGGCGCTCATGGTCGACTCGTGCAGGGTGTCGGCGCCGGAGAGCAGGATTTTCATGCGCTTCCAGTCGGCCTTGGCCGTGTCCTTGTGGTCCTTTAGGTATTCGTACAGGGTGGGCACGCCGTAGAACACCGTGGCGCGGTAGCGCTGCATGGCGGAAAGGATGGCCTCGGTATCGGGGCTGGTGAACACCACCAGCAGGTGGCCTTCGGCCAGGCCGTTCAGCATGATGACCACCTGCCCGTAAATGTGGAAAAAGGGCAGAAAGGCGATCAGGACTTCCCGTCCCTGCTCGAAATACGGGAACGCGGCATGGCTGCTGGTCTTCGCGGCCACGAGGTTGCGATGGGTCAGCATCACGCCCTTGGGGTTGCCCGTGGTCCCGCCGGTGTAGGGCAGGGCGGCGAGGTCTGTGCCGGGATCGAAGCGGATGTCCGGCGGCGTGGGCGGGTGGCGCTTCAGCAGGTCCTGCAGCCAGTGCACGCCGGATTGCGCCGGGATGTCCACCGACCCCAGGTTCATGCCCGAAAACAGCTTGCCCAAGGGGCCCATGCCAAGCATGCGTTTGAGGGCGGGCAGGTATTCGCCCACGCTGGTGAGCACGGCGAAATCAAGCTTCGCGCCGCTTTTCTTCACCTTGTCGAACAGCACGTCCTGGCACACGATTGCGCGCGCGCCGCTGTCCTCGAGCTGGTGGCGCACTTCGTGGCTGGTGTACACCGGGCTCACCGGCGTGACCACGGCGCCGGCCTTCAGCGCGCCGAAATAGGCAATGACGAACTGCGGGCTGTTGACCAGGTACAGCGCGACGCGGTCGCCCTTGTTGATGCCCAGCGCCGCCAACGCGGCCGCGAAGCGGTTGGCCGCCTCCAGCAACTCGCCGTAAGTGATCTGCGCGCCGTAGAAGGCGATGGCGGGACGCGAGGGATTGCGCGCGCAGGCCGCGTCGAACACTTCTGGCACGGACACCGCCGGCACTTCGGCCGTGGCGGGTGAGCCCTTGGGATAAAAGGCCAGCCAGGGTTTGGACAGGTAAGCTTCGATCGCGCTCACAGCCCCTCCTTTTTGTGCGCTGCGCCATGGTGGGCGCCGCACGGAGCCCGGTCTGCGCCGTTCCTCCCTAGGGGCATGCTGCCACGCCGTGGTGTGAACCGCAAGCCGCCCGGTCTCTCAGTCCCTCAGTTTCTCAGTTTGGCGTTGTCATGAGATGGGCGGTCACGCGCCGCCATTCTTCGGCCGAACGCACGGCCAAGGCGCGCAGTTCGGGCTGGGTCTCTTCCAGCCCCTGCTCGATGGCGTCGCCGTGCTTGGCGAGAAAGCGCGCCATGTAGCGCTGATACTCCGCGCCGAAATTGCCCGAGGACTGGTGAACAATGAGCAGGGTGTTCAGGGTGGCGCAGCGGCGGCCGGCGCGGCTGGCGCGCCACGAGAAGTCCATGTCGTACAGGTGCCACCCGTCGAAGGTGGCCTCGTCGAAGGGCACGGCCGACACCAGCTCGCGCCGCGCGGCCATGAACACCCCGTCCAGGGTCTGGATGTTTTCGGAGCAGCGGCCGGGGGTATTGAAGAAGGTCACGACAATGGAGCCCTGATCGCCCGGCATGCCGATCTGGCCCTGCAACTCCGGCCAGCCGCCGCACAAGGCCTTGCCGCGGCGCAGCCGCGTGGTGCCCGCCACGCCGATCAGGTCATGGTCGCGCATGGCGTCCAACAACTGCGCGGCGAAGTCTTCGGAGAGGATTTCCAGGTCATCGTGGGAGAACACCAGGATGTCGCCGCGTGCGGCGCGCGCCCCACGGTTGTAGCCTTCGCACAGCGACTTGGCGTCGCGGATGGCGATGATGTCGTGCGGCACGCCTTTCAGCAGGCGTTGATAGTTGCTGGTCACGCGCGCGAGCTTGGCGTCGCTGATGCTGCATACGATCACCGACACGCTTGCGGGCGCATCCGGCAAGGGGACGGCATCCGTGCTGCCGAGGCCGGTTGCCATATCCAGCCGTGACTTGGCGAGCGCCTGGCGCAACTGCAAGTCGCGCCGCAGCGGCGGAGGCGGATGGAGCGCTAGCCCGGCAGCGGCGGCCTGCCCGCCGCCGGCGTTGTCGCCCAGTTCCAGCAGCGCGCTGGCGCGCATGAAGTGCAGCACCGGCAGGGCCGAGTCGAGGGCGATGGCTTCGGCGCACAACGCCGCCGCTATCGCCCAATCGCCACCGTTCCAGGCCGCTAGCGCGCGCGCATACAGCGCGTCCACCCGCGCCGCGACCTTCGCGGGCGGCGCTGCGGCGCGGCCCTTGAACAGGCTGGTCACGGTCTTCAGCATGGGTACTTTGGGTTGCTCACTGCCGGGCATGGGCGCCGAAGTTCAGAGCGTACCCGCGAAGTTTAGAACGTACCCGGATAAGCGCCGCCGTCCAGCAGCACGTTCTGGCCGGTCATGAAGGCCGCCGGCACGCTGCACAGGAAAGCGCAGGTGGCGCCGAATTCCGCGGGGTCGCCCACACGCCCGGCCGGGATGCCCGCGATGCGCTCCCTCCACGCCGCCTCCTCGCTGATGCCGCGCGCCTTGGCCTGCGAGGCGTTGACGAAGCGGATGCGGTCGGTGTCGAAGGAGCCGGGCAGCAGGTTGTTGATGGTGACGTTGTGCTTGGCCACGGCGCGGGCCAGCCCCGCCACGAAACCGGTCAGCCCCGAGCGCGCGCCGTTGGACAGCCCCAGCACGTCGATGGGCGCCTTCACCGCGCCCGAGGTGATGTTGACGATGCGCCCGAAGCGGTTGGCGATCATGCCGTCGATGCTGGCCTTGATCAGCTCGATGGGCGTGAGCATGTTGGCGTCGAGGGCGGCGATCCAATCGTCGCGGCTGAAATTGCGGAAGTCGCCGGCCGGCGGGCCGCCGGCGTTGGTGACCAGGATGTCGAGCGGGCCCGACGCGGCCAGCGCGGCCTTGCGGCCTTCGGGCGTGGTGATGTCGGCCGCCACGGCGTTCACCGCCGCGGCGCCGGCGTTGCGCAGTTCGGCCGCCGTGGCGTCCAGCGCTGGCTTGTCGCGCGCCACCACGGTCAGTTTGCAGCCCTCGCGCGCCAGGGCCATGGCGCAACCGCGCCCAAGTCCCTTGCTCGCGCCGCACACCAGCGCCGATTTGCCGCGAATGCCCAGGTCCATGTCCATGCTCCAGAGTGGCGGATGCTAAAATTATAAGTTCATACAGTCGGAATGGTGGCGGAAGGCGAAATCATGGCGGGACACAGCAAATGGGCCAATATCAAGCATAAGAAGGCCATCACCGACGCCAAGAAGGGCAAGGCCTTCACCAAGGTCATCAAGGAAATCACCGTGGCCGCGCGCATGGGCGGCAGCGACCCCAACATGAACCCGCGCCTGCGCCTCGCCATGGACAAGGCGCGGGAAGTGAACATGAGCAAGGACACGGTGATGAACGCCGTGAAGCGCGGCGCGGGCGAGCTGGAAGGCGTGAACTACGAGGAAATCCGCTACGAGGGCTACGGCCTCGCCGGCGCGGCGGTGATCGTGGACTGCATGACCGACAACCGCACCCGCACCGTGGCCGACGTGCGACACGCCTTCACCAAGCACGGCGGCAACCTCGGCACCGACGGCTCGGTGGCCTTCCTGTTCAAGCACTGCGGCCAGTTCGTGTTCGCCCCCGGCCTGTCCGAAGACAAGGTCATGGAGGCGGCGCTGGAAGCCGGCGCCGAGGACGTGGTGTCCAACGAGGACGGCTCCATCGAGGTCATCAGCGCCCCGGCCGATTTCGTGAAAGTGAAGGAAGGCCTGGAAAAGGCCGGCCTCAAGCCCGAGTTGGCCGAAATCGTCATGAAGCCGCTGAACGAAGTGAACCTCGCCGGCGACGACGCCGTGAAAATGCAGAAGCTGCTCGACGCGCTGGAGTCGCTGGACGATGTGCAGGACGTGTTCACCAGCGCCGTCCTGGATGTCGCGGAATAGCCGTCCCGCCTGATGCCGGTCACCCGCATCCTCGGCATCGATCCCGGGCTTCGACTCACCGGTTTTGGCATCATCGAGCAATCGGGCAACAAACTCGCCTACATCACCAGCGGCTGCATCCGCATCCCCGCAGGTGAACTGCCGCAGCGCATACGCACCCTGTTCGAGGGACTGCACGAAGTCATCGGCCGGCATGAGCCCGCGCAGGTGGTGATCGAAAAGGTGTTCGTCAACGTCAATCCCCAGTCCACCCTGCTGCTGGGACAGGCGCGCGGCGCGGCCATTTGCGCCGCCGTCGACGCCGGCCTGCCCGTGGCCGAGTACACAGCGCTGCAGGTCAAGCAGGCCGTGGTGGGCAAAGGCCACGCGGCCAAGGAACAGGTGCAGGAAATGGTCAAACGCCTGCTGCGCTTGCCGGGATTGCCGGGCCCCGACGCCGCCGACGCCCTGGCCTGCGCCATCTGCCATGCGCACAGCCGCTATGGCGAGCGGCCAGCAAGGACCGGTTCCCCCGACTCCGCCGTGCTCGCCAAGCTGGCTGCGTTGGGTGTGGGGGGCGCCCGGGTGAAGCGCGGGCGGCTGGTGTGAGGGCGGCCCCGTGATCGGCCGCATTCAAGGCACGCTGCTGGAAAAGAATCCACCGCAAATCCTGGTGGACGCCAACGGCGTGGGCTATGAAATCGAAGTGCCCATGAGCACTTTCTACAACCTGCCGGCGGGCGGGCAGAAGGTAAGCCTGTATACGCACCTGGTGGTGCGCGAGGATGCGCATCTGCTGTTCGGCTTCGGCACCGAAACCGAGCGACGCGCGTTTCGCCAATTGCTGAAAATCTCCGGGGTGGGCGCGCGTACGGCGCTGGCCGTGCTTTCCGGGTTGTCGGTCAATGAACTGGTTGAAGCGGTGGCGGCGCAGGAGACAGGGCGCCTGGTGAAAATTCCGGGTATTGGCAAGAAAACGGCCGAGCGCCTTCTGCTTGAGCTGAAGGACAAACTGGGCACCGAATTTGCTCCCGCGGGCGGGACGGCCACGCCTCGTGAAAGGCCGGCTACGAGCGACATCCTGAACGCGCTTCTTGCGCTCGGCTACAGCGATCGAGAGGCGCAGAACGCGCTCAAACAGCTCCCTGACGGCCTGTCGGTGTCGGATGGCATCCGCCAGGCGCTGAAGCTGCTGGCCAAGGCATAATCGTTCCTGGGGAGCGGTAAGCTGTAAAATTATCCATGGCCATTGAAACCGACCGCCTGATTGCCCCGACCCCAGCTTCGGTTCAGGAAGAGGCTATCGAGCGCGCCCTCCGGCCCAAGTCCTTGGACGAATACGTGGGCCAGGAAAAAATCCGCGGCCAGCTCTCCATCTTCGTCCAGGCCGCCCGCCAGCGCCGCGAAGCCCTGGACCACGTCCTGCTCTTCGGCCCGCCGGGCTTGGGCAAAACCACCCTCGCGCATATCATCGCCCGCGAAATGGGCGTGAATTTAAGACAAACCTCTGGCCCGGTGCTGGAGCGGCCCGGCGACCTCGCCGCCATCCTCACCAACCTCGACCCCAACGACGTGCTGTTCATCGACGAGATCCACCGCCTGTCGCCGGTGGTGGAGGAAATCCTCTACCCGGCGCTGGAGGACTACCAGATCGACATCATGATCGGCGAGGGGCCGGCGGCGCGCTCGGTGAAGCTCGACCTGCCGCCCTTCACGCTGGTGGGCGCCACCACCCGCGCCGGCATGCTCACCAACCCGCTGCGCGACCGCTTCGGCATCGTGGCGCGCCTCGAGTTCTACACCGAAGCCGAGCTGACGAAAATCGTCGACCGCTCGGCGCAACTGCTCAACGTCAGCGTCTCGGGCGACGGCGCGCTGGAAGTGGCGCGGCGCTCGCGCGGCACCCCGCGCATCGCCAACCGCCTGCTGCGGCGGGTGCGCGACTTCGCCCAGGTGAAAGCCGAGGGCGCCATTTCGCGCGAGGTGGCCGATGCGGCGCTGGTCATGCTGGACGTGGACGCGCTGGGCCTGGACGTGATGGACCGGAAACTCCTGCTCGCCGTGATCGAAAAATTCTCCGGCGGCCCCGTGGGCCTGGACAACCTCGCCGCCGCCATCGGAGAAGAGAGCGACACCATCGAGGACGTGCTCGAGCCCTTCCTCATCCAGCAGGGCTACCTGCAGCGCACGCCGCGCGGGCGCGTGGCCACGCTGGCCGCCTACCGGCATTTCGGCCTGGCCGCGCCGGCGCGTTCTTCCGGCGGCCCGGGCAACGATTCGGGATCGCTGTTTGAACAATGACGCCCGGGGCGGGGCCGCGCCGCCCGAGTTCACCTGGGCGCAGCGCGTGTACTACCAGCACACCGATGCGGGCGGCATGGTGTTCCACGCCAATTACCTGAGCTTCATGGAAAATGCCCGCACCGAGATGCTCCAGGCCGCTGGCGTCGACCTGGGGA
>DATNCF010000589.1:0-2437 GCA_035571675.1 Burkholderiales bacterium
CTTTTCAGCGCAAAGGTCAACCCGATCAGGATGGCGAACACCACCAGCACCCAGAAGCCGATCTGCTTGCGCTCCAACTGGTGCGGCTCGCCCATCCAGACCATGAAGGTCACGAGGTCGCGCACCGTCTCGTCGTATTGCGCGGGCGTCAGCTTGCCGGGCGTGACCGTCTCGAACTTGAGCGCGGCATGCTCGCCGCGGCCTTCGCCCTCGCCCTCGGATTTGCCTTCCTTGGCATCGGCCGGCTTCTCCTCCTTCACCGCGCGCACGCCCTGCAGTTGCCACAGCACGTTCGGCATGGCTACGTGCGGGAACACGGTGTTGTTCCAGCCGGTGGGGGTGGAGGGATCCTTGTAGAAACCGCGCAGATAGGCGTACAGCCATTCGGCCCCGCGCACCCGGGCCTCCACCGACAGGTCGGGCGGCGGCGCGTTGAAAAACTCCTTGCCGTCCTGGCGGGTCATGCCCACGTTCATCATTTCACCGACCTTGCCGGCCGTGAACAGCAGGTTGTCCTTGATCTGCTCGTCGGTGAGCCCGATGTCGCGCAGGCTGTTGTAGCGCACCGCCGAAGCGGCGTGGCAGGACAGGCAGTAGTTGACGAAGGTGCGGGCGCCGGCCTGCAGGCTGGCCTTGTCGCCCACGTCGATGTTCACCGAAGGCAGGGTCTCGCCCTCGGCGAAGGCGGGCACGGCAGCCGCAGTCAGGAAGAGCGCGGCGGCGGCCGCGAACAGCGCTGGAAGGATTTTTTTCATTTGAACGTCACCCGGGCAGGTTCGGGCTTGAACTCGCCCTTGCGCGAATACCACGGCATGAGCAGGAAGAAGGCGAAGTACACCACGGCGCAGATGCGCGCCACGAACGTGGCCGTTTCCATGTTGCCCAGCCACTTGATCTGGCCCCACACGTTGGTGGGCACCGTGCCGAGGTAGCCGAGGATCAGGAAGGCGACCACGAACGCGGCCAGCCAGCGCTTGAACGGCGCCGCGCGGTAGCGGATGGACTTGACCGGGCTGCGGTCAAGCCATGGCAGGAAGAAGAAAATCAGTACCGCAACGCCCATGGCGGCGACGCCCGGGAACTGCGAATTGAACAGCGGCGGCACGGCGCGCAGGATGGAGTAGTACGGCGTGAAGTACCACACCGGCGCGATGTGCTCGGGCGTCTGCAGCGGGTTGGCCGGGATGAAGTTGTTGGCCTCCAGGAAGTAGCCGCTGCCCTCGGGCGCGAAGAAGGCGATGATGGAGAACACGAACAGGAACACCATGGCGCCGAACAGGTCCTTCACCGTGTAGTACGGGTGGAAGGGGATGCCGTCGACGGGGCGGCCCTTGGCGTCGAGGTTGTTCTTGATCTCCACGCCGTCCGGGTTGTTGGAACCCACTTCGTGCAGCGCCAGCAGGTGCGCGCCCACCAGCGCGAGCAGCACCAGCGGCAGGGCGATGACGTGGAAGGCGAAGAAGCGGTTCAGCGTGGCGTCCCCCACGACGAAGTCGCCGCGGATCCACTCGGACAGGTCCGGGCCGATGAACGGGATGGCGGAGAACAGGTTGATGATCACCTGGGCGCCCCAGTAGGACATCTGGCCCCACGGCAGCAGGTAGCCCATGAAGGCTTCGGCCATCAGCACGAGGAAGATCGCGCAGCCGAAGATCCACACCAGCTCGCGCGGCCGGCGGTGCGAGCCGTAAATCAGGCCGCGGAACATGTGCAGGTACACCACGATGAAGAACGCCGAGGCGCCCGTGGAGTGCAGGTAGCGGATCAGCCAGCCGAAGTTGACCTCGCGCATGATGTACTCGACCGAAGCGAAGGCCAGCGTCGCGTCGGGCTTGTAGTTCATGGTGAGGAAAATGCCGGTGACGATCTGGTTCACCAGCACCAGCAGCGCCAGGCTGCCCATGAAATACCAGAAGTTGAAGTTCTTGGGCGCGTAGTACTCGGACAGGTGGCTGCGCCAGTTTTCCATCAGGGGGAAACGGGCATCTACCCAGGTGAGCAGGCCGTTGAACGGGCCGGCGCCGGTGACGGGTTGCTTTTGCGTGGCCGCCATGGCTTAGGCCCCCTTCTCGTCTTCGCCGATGATGATGCGGGCGTCGGACAGGAACTTGTACTTCGGCACCTCGAGGTTCTTGGGCGCGGGCACGCCCTTGTACACGCGGCCGGCGAAGTCGTACTTGGAGCCGTGGCAGGCGCAGTAGAAGCCGCCGGGCCACGAGGCGCCCATGTCGGAGGCGGCGGTGGCCTTCAACTGCGGCGAGCAGCCCAGGTGGGTGCACACGCCCACCAGCACGGCGATGTCCTTGTTCTGCTCGCGGGCGCGGAATTCGTTCTCGGCGTAGTTCGGCTGCTGCGGCACTTCCGACTTGGGATCGGACACCAGGCTGTCGCTCTTGGTGATGGCGTCCATCATTTCCTTGCTGCGGCGGATGACCCA
>DATNCF010000590.1:0-7985 GCA_035571675.1 Burkholderiales bacterium
CAGCGGCAGCGGGTACAGCGCGTCGAACACCCCGTCCTCGCCCACGCCGCCCTCGGACAGCAGCACCAGCCCATCCAGCCAGAACAACAACAGCGGCACCGGTTCCAACGGCTGACCCAGCTTTACCGGATCAGCTCTGGAGACGCCGCCGGCCATGCCGGCGGCGTTTTTTATTGCTGCCTGTGAAGCGCCATAATGGGAGATACCCACACCTGAAAGGGAAATATCATGATCCGCAAAGCCTGGGCCGCCTGGAAAGGCGGCTTGCTGGACGGCATCGGCAGCCTGTCCACCGAAACCGGCGTGCTGAAGGAAGCGCCTTATGGCTTCAAGGCGCGTTTTCAAGGGGGACGGGGCACCAACCCCGAGGAACTCATTGGCGCCGCCCACGCCGGCTGCTTCACCATGGCCCTGTCCAAGCAGCTCGGAGACGCGGGTCTTACCGCCGAGCGCATGGAGACCCATGCCGAAATCACTTTCGACAAGGTGGGGGAAGGCTTCGAGATCACCGCCAGCCACCTGCGCGTCACCGCCAAAATCCCCGGTGCGGACCAAGCCACGTTCGAGCGGCTTGCCAATCAGGCCAAGACGGGCTGCCCGGTGTCCAAGCTGCTCAAGGCCCGTATCACCATGGAAGCGAAGCTGGAAGCGTGAGCGGCGACTCCCAAGCCACTTAAAAAAGCCGCCCTTTGAACTGACCCCCAAAGGTTGGACTTTTTTGTCCAACTTCTGGGGGTCAGTTCACTTCGGGCGGCTTTTTTACTCAACGCCAGTAGCGGTGGTGATAATAACGCGGGCCGTATCCGTAATACCCGTAATAGTGCGGGTAGACCACCACCGGTTCGGGTGGACCCACAGGCGCCACGACACATCCCGACAAGGCCGCGGCGGCAAGAACAGCGGCTAACAAGGTTTTCATAATGCCTCCTTCGAAGTCGACTACCCTTTAACGAATGAGACACAGGCCCGTCGGCACGAGTTTGTTACAAGAGGTTGCAACCGCAATACATTGTCGATGTCGTTAAACCACGACATCCGCGGTCCCTGTGCTTCGTCACCCCCTCACACCGGCCAGGATCGCGGGCTTCACCGTCGTGATCTTGCCCACCCTTTCCACGGGCGCGTCGGCGCGCCGTGTCAGCGCCAGTTTCGAACCGCCGCCCAGTTCCAGGCCAACACGGTCGCCCACTCGTGCAGTAAGGTCGCGAGGAACCTCGACCAGCACGCGTTTGGGTTCGCCCGAACCCGGCACGCTCAATTCCACGTCGGCCCAGCGGCGGGCGTCCGCACGGCTGCCCAGCATGGGTTTGCTGCTCAGCACCCCCGGTGCCGACTCGAAGTAGATGCCTTGAACAACGCCGGGCGTTTCGTCGGCGCGTACATGGGAAGTGAACAGGGACAGGGCCGCCAGCGCAACCGCCGCCACGGCGAAGGGAATGTTCATGTAAGCCTCCGCGGTTATGCAGTGGCTACAGCATGGCGCGCAAGCAAGAAATTCCCGCGCCCACCCCATGGTCCAGGAGAGCGCCGGTATGGCTGCCCCGCCCAGCGGCCGGTCGCAGGCGTCGTCCCCTGCCGGCGCCGGTCACTCAAACCGCTTGCGCAGCTCGCCCAGTTGAACCTTCATTGAAGCCGTGCGCGGCAACTCGTCCAGGATGGCGAAGCGCTTGGGCACGTGGTGCGAAGGCAGGTGGTCGCGAATCAGCTTCTCCAGCTCATCCGGAGTAGGGGGCGGCAGGCCGGGGCGCTTTTCCACCGCCGCCACCGGCACCTGGCCGAGAATCGGGTCGGGGATGCCGATCACCGCGGCGTCCAGCACCGCGGGATGCAGGCGCAGCACGTTGGCCACGCGCTCGGGCAGGATCTTGAAGCCGCCGCGGATGATGGCCGCGTCGCCGCGGCCATGCAGGAACACAAAGCCGTCGTCGTCCATGGTGGCGAGGTCGGTAGAGCGTATCCAGTGCGGCCCCAGCACGTCCACTTGCGCCTCCAGGTTGCCCATCTGGTTGCGCGGCGCCTCCTCGCCCGTGTCGGGATTCACCACCCGCACCTTGGTCCCCACCAGCGCGCGGCCGATGCTGCCGCGCTTGCCCTTGCCGAACTCGCGGCGCAGCGCCGGCGTCCAGGTCACCACCGTCCCGGCGAATTCCGTGGCCCCGTAGCCCCACAGGACGGGAATGCCATAGGTCTCCTCGAAGCGGTCGATGGTTTCCGGTTCGAGCGGCCCGGAGCCCCCGTAGGCGTACTCCACCGAGGCCAGCGCCTCGCGGGGAATCCTCGCCTCCAGGATGTGCCGGATCACCGGCGGCGACGCGGCCACGGTCTTGAGCTTGAACTCGCGCACCGCGTCCACGTACTCGTCGACGTTGAACTTCTCCAGCAGCACCATGCGCGCCGCCGTATACGCGCCGGCTGAAAGCCCCATCAAGCCCCCGATGTTGCCGAACGGGTTGTAGAGCACGCTCACCTCATTGTCCTTGCTGTCCTCGCCGAGGTTCACGCTGGTCACGCTGTGCACGAAAGCGTGCACCGGCAAGCGGATGCGCTTGGGCGCACCGGTGGTGCCGCTGGACAGCACCTCCACGTCATGGCGCTCGCCGGCCGGGCGGTGCGGCCCGGCCCTGGCTTTCTCCAGGCCGGAAACGGCATACACGCGCGGACCTTGGCCGGCCGGCGGGTTGCCGATAGCAATGCCAGCCGATCCCGCCGCGCGCGCCGCGCCGACGGCTTCGGCTGTCCAGTCCTCGCTGTCGGCGATGACCGCCGCCGCCCCAAGGGCCGCGATTTCCTTGGCGATCAAGCTGGGAGACTGTATGGCATAGATCATGGACAGCATCCGGCCGCTCGCGAAAGCGCCGATGATCACCGCGGCATGCTGCACCCGCGTGCGCGACACGAAGGCGAGCGCCGCATCCTTGGGCACGCCGGCCGCATCCAGCAGCGACTCCACCGCGCGCCAATCGTCATGGAGATCCTGCCAAGTGTGCCAGCGGCCCTTGAAGCGGATGGCCTCTTTCGGGCCGCTTCCGGAAAGCACGTCATGAAGACGCTGGCTCAAGGGCGATCTGGACATGAGAAACCTCGTTGCATTCGATGATGGGCGGCGATGTTAAGGCGGGTAATGGCGGCGGAATTGTATGCGAGTTCGCCAGGCGGTGGCCGATCAGGACGACCCCGGGGACCCGGACTGGCCGCCGCCCGGGCCGGGACGGGCGGTTGGCGTCGGCTGCGTCAAATGACCGCGCACGAAATCGATGTGCTGGCGCAGCACGTACAGTTGCTCGGCGAAAGAGCGCGGCATTTTCAACGCCATGACCGTCCGCTCGATGGCATCCAGGCGCTGCAGCAATTCCGTGCGCGCCTCCGGCGCCGGATTGGACAAGGCCGCGCGTTCCAGCGCCATGAGCTCGCCGTAGCGCCGGTAAATGCGCGTCTTGATCAGCCAGCCGTAGACCACCGGCGCCAGGCGCAGCCCCGGAATCAGGACCACGATGATGGGCAGCAGCAGCAGGCCGACGCGGCTCACCAGGCTGGCCAGCCAGAACGGCAGGTAGCGGTACGTGAAGCTCTTGCCCGACTTGTAGTAGCGGGCCGCGTCGTCGCTGATGGGATATTCATGCTCCAGCGGGGCCGGGAACTCGCCGGCGCGCTGGTTCATCGTCGCGCGCCCATGCACTTCGCGCGCCGCGCCGATCAGCAGGTCCGACAGCGCAGGATGCAGGTCGGGGCGCGCAATGAGTTCCACCGTGGGCGCCACCCGCTGTATGGTCTTGCCCGGCAGGTTCTTGCCGAAATCCAGCGCGCCCTCCGGCAGCGCCAGCTTGGTCAGGTAGCGCAGCCGCGCCACATAGGCATCGGCCTGGACGAAGTCGTACAGGCCGATGCCGGGCCTGTGCAGCAACTCGCGCATGCTCTCGCGGGTGGCGGTGTCGCCCATCAGGAACGCCGCGTCGATGCGATGCTGCTCCAGCGCCTGCGCCGCCTCGCCGCCCTCCAGGTCGTAGAGCCTGGTGTTCTTGCCGTCGATGCCGTTGGCTTTGAGCAGCGCGAGCGACAGCTCGCGCGCGCCGCTGCCTTCCGAGCCGATGGACACTCGCTTGCCGCGAAGCTGCGACAACAGCGTAATGGGTTTGCCGTGGTAAAAGATGGACAGCGGCTCATAGAACACACTGCCCAGCGACACCAGGTCCTTCACCTTGTCCTTCACATCGGGCAGGACCGCGAGGCCGCCCTGCACGAAGCCCACGTCGGCCGGCTGCGCCGGATCGGCCAAACGCTTGAGGTTCTCCACCGACCCCTCGGACTCGCGCACGTTGAGGGTGACGCCGTCGCGCGCCAGTATCTGGCGATAGCGATCGGCGAAATTCCACAACATGCTTCCACGAGGACCGGCCGTGATGGTGATGGAATGCGGCGGAGCCGGCCGCGCGAAATGCAGCGCCGCCCCGATGGCGATCACCGTGATGACGATCACCGGGCCCACCGACAGGACGAGGTCTCGCCAGGACACCTTCTCCACCCGCAGCCTCAGCCGCAGGCGGCTCTTGCGGGGCGCGTCCGCAACGCCGGTGGCCTGTCCTTCGGGGGTGGGGCGCTGGTCCATCCTGCGGCGCTCAGGCGCGCACGAAGCGCGGCAGGGTGATGCCCTGCCCCATGTCCTCCCAGGCCACCTTCACGCGCATGCCGACGCGGATGTCCCCGGGCTCGGTGTCGAGCAGGTTGGACGTGATGCACACGCCGCCGCAGTCGTCCAACTTCACCACCACCACGCCGTAAGGCACCTGCTCTTTCAGCGAGGAATGCACCGCGTAGTGGGCGACGAAGTAGCTGTACACCGCGCCCGTGCCCTTGGACTGCTCCCACGTGTAGTCCCGGCTCTGGCAGTTGCCGCACAGCGGCGCCGGCGCGTGCCAGTGCGTGCCGCAGGCCTTGCAGCGCTGCACCAGCAGCTTGTGCCCGGCGCACCCGACCCAGAACGGCTCGGTCACGCTGTTCACCGCCGGCAGCGGCATCCCCTTGGGAGCGCCCTTCATCGGAATCTCCTCAGGATGAGCGCGCTGGAAGGCGGCGCCGTGGGCCCGGCCGCCACCAGGCAGTGCTCGGCATCCTTGACCTGCGACGTGGACGTGCCGCGCATCTGCTTCACCCCTTCCAGCACCAGCGACAGGCCGTGGATATAGGCCTCGGCCAGGTTGCCGCCGGCCGTGTTGATGGGCAGCCGGCCGTTGGGCCAGTCGATGGCGCCCGAGGCCACGAAGGCGCCGCCCTCGCCGCGCCCGCAAAAGCCGAAGTCCTCGATGGCCATCAGCACCTGGCCGGTGAAATTCTCGTAGAACTGCGCCACCTGCACCTCCTTGGGGGTGATGCCGGCGCGCGCGTACACGTCCTTGGCCACGCGGGTCATGCCGGCGCTGGTCCACAGGTGCTCCGGGCGGCGCATCTTGTCCGGGCCATCGCCCTTCTCCATGCCCTGGGCGGCGCCCGCGATGAGCACCGGCTGGCGGCGCAGGTTGCGCGCGCGTTCGGTGGTCGTCACCAGCACGGCGCAGGCGCCGTCCGACTCCAGGCAGCAGTCGTACAGGCGGTAGGGATCGGCGATCATGCGCGCCGCGAGGTAAGCCTCCATGGTGAGCGGCCGGCCGTACATCACGGCGCGCGGATTGCGCTGCGCGTTGGCGTAGCTGGCGAGCGCGATGCGCCCAAGCTGTTCCGAGGTGGTGCCGTACACGTGCATGTGCCGCTGCGCATCCATGGCGTACATTTGCGCCGGCGACATCTGCCCGAAAGGCTGCGTGAACGCGCGCGGCCCGTCTGCAAAGCCGCTCAGGTTGGCCGCCGCCACGCCCGAACCGCTGCGCGCCTGGCCGAAACGCGGATGCTGCCCCTGGCAGATGGAGCGGTAGGCCACCACCGCCTGCGCCGTGCCGGTGCCCACGGCCATGGCCGCGTTGCCCACCACGCCCGCGGCCGAATTGCCGCCGCCTGGATAGAGATTGGCAAAGGTCAAGTCACCCAAACCCAGCGTCTGGGCCACGTCCTGCAGGGCGCTGCGCTCGCCGCTGTAAGCGCACAGCCCGTCCACATCCGACAGCTTCAACCCGGCATCGTCCACCGCCTTGATGATGGCCTCGCAGGCGCATTCCATTTCCGACTGTGCCATGCCGCCGCGCTTCGTGTAAGCCGTCTCGCCGATGCCGGCGATGGCGGTCTTGTCCCGCAATGTCCAGTCGATGATCGCCTCCTATGTCTCGGCCTATTATGCAGTCAAAACAGTCGAGCTTGGAATCGACCACCTCGCAGATCGCCTGCCGCACTGGGGCCTTATACTGAGTCGGGATTTCGCCTCGCTTTCGAAGAACTGACATGATCACCATCATCGGCGCCGGCAGCGTCGGCCTCGCTCTCGGCAAAGCCTTCATCGCCAAAGGCGAGCAGGTGTGCTTCGGCGTCACCGACGTGCGCAAATACGTTCCCTTCATCAAGCCCATACCGGGGGCGCGGCTCATGGACGTGCCGGCCGCGGTGGGCCAATCCGACCTCGCGATCCTTGCCGTGCCCTACACCGCCGCCGCGGCCGTGGCGCGCTCCATCGCCGACTGGGAAGGCCGCGTCCTCGTCGACGCCACCAACCCCCTCGCCCCCGGCCTGGCGGGCCTGGCGCTGGGCACCACCACCTCGGGCGCCGAGGAAACGGCCAGGCTGGCGAAGAACGCCAGGCTGGTCAAGGCCTTCAACACCACCGGCGCCGAAAACATGGCCGACTCCACCTATCCCGGCGGCAAGGTGTTCATGCCGGTGTGCGGAGACGACGCGTCCGCGCGGGCGCGCGTGGTCGCTCTGGCCGACCTGATCGGCTTTGAAGGCGTGGACTGCGGGCCACTCTCGGCCGCGCGCTATCTGGAACCGTTTGCCATGACCTGGATACACCTGGCGTACAAGCAGGGCCTGGGCAGAAGCTTCGCCTTCAACCTGTTGAAGCGCTGACTGAGTTCCAGGGCGTTTGTTGCGCCGCAATGACGCACTATTTGAACACCGCGCCGAAACGGCATAACCTTGGCGCGCTGAATCAGGGAGAAGCACAGCAACAGATAGAAACATAAGGAAACCGGCAAGCGGCACTCATTCCGTCCTTAAAGGGGAGGCGTAATGTTCTATCAGACGTACGATCCGATGGCGAACGTGTTCCTGTCCACGTTGATGGCCGCCATTCCCATCCTCACCCTGCTGTACTTCATCGCCCTGCATCCCTCCACCGATGCCTCGGGCACGCGCCGCCTGGGTATCGCCGCGCCCTGGGCGGCGCTGTTCGGCGTCATCGCCGCGTTCCTGGTTGCCTGCCTCGCCTTCAAGATGCCCGTTCCCTCGGCGCTGTCGGCCTTCGTGTACGGCTCGCTGTCCGGGTTCCTCGGCATCATCTGGATTGTGCTCTCGGCCATGCTGCTCTACAGCATGACTCTCATCACCGGCAAGTTCGAGATCGTCAAGGAATCCATCGTCCACATCTCCTTCGACCGGCGCCTGCAATGCGTGCTCATCGCCTTCTCCTTCGGCGCCATCATAGAAGGCACCTCGGGCTTCGGCACGCCCGTGGCCATTGCCGGCGCGGTGATGGTCGGCCTGGGCTTCCGGCCCTTCCAATCCGCCGTGCTCAACCTGCTGGCCAACACCGCACCCGTGGCCTGGGGCGCCATCGGCACGCCCATCGTCACCCTGGCCGCGGTGAGCGGCCTCGATCAGTTGACGCTGTCCACCATGGCCGGCCACCAGCTCCCGTGGGTGTCCATCATCGTGCCCTTCTGGCTGGTGGCAGTCTTCGTCAAAATGGAAGGCGGCACCTGGAAGGAAATCTGGGAAGTCTGGCCGGCCACGCTGTGCGCCGGGGCCACCTTCGCCCTCATGCAGTACCTGGCCTCGAGCACCAATTCCTTCCACCTCATGACCGACGTGGTGTCCGGGCTGTTCTCGGTGATCTGCACCGCCCTGTT
>DATNCF010000591.1:0-5173 GCA_035571675.1 Burkholderiales bacterium
ATCCTCATGCCCGCCGAAAAAATTAAAAAGAATCTCGTTCGCAACGCACGCGAGTTGAAACGAAACGTCAAGAAGTTTCTCTCGCATTCCTAGTTTGATTTGATCGGGTCGAGTAATCCGCTTGCTCGGGTTACCTGACCAGTTGATTGATCTGGATGATGGGCAACAATATCGCCAGCACGATCAGCAGCACCACCCCGCCCATCACCAGTATCATCACCGGCTCGAGCAGCGCCAGCATCACTGCCAGGCGCCGCTCCAGCGCCTGGCTCTCGAGCTGGGCGGCGCGCTCCAGCATCTGCCGCAGTTTGCCGCTCAGTTCGCCGCTGGCCAGCAGATGCGTGAACAGCGGCGGGAATGCGCCGGTGGCTGCCAGCGCGCGCGCCAAGCCGGCGCCTTCGCGCACCTGGGCGGCGGCGGCATCAACGGCGGCGCGCATGAAGCGGTTGCCCATGGCGCGCCCACCCGAGGCGAGCGCAGAAAGCAGCGGCACCCCCCCGCCGACCAGGATGGCCAGCGTGGCGGCGAAACGGGCCGTGTTGAGGCCGCGCAGAGCCGCCCCCAGCCAGGGCAGCCGCAGCAGCCAGCCGTCCCAGGCGAGGCGTGGGCCGGCGCGCTGCAATGCCCAGCGCGCCGCGGCGAATCCGGCGACCGCGGCTGCGGCAAGAAAAGGCCAGGCGGCGCGAAGCGCGCCGCTCACGGCGATGAGGCCGCGCGTCAGCAGGGGCAGCGCCTGGCGCGATTGCTGGAACACCTGCACCACCTGCGGCACCACGTAGACCAGCAACCCGCCCACGATGGCGACGGCGACCACGCTGATCAGCGCCGGATAGAGCAGCGCCAACAAGGCCTTCTGCTTCAGGGCGAGAGACGCGTCCAGGTAGTCGGCGAGGTGCGCCAGCACCGTGGCCAGCGCGCCCGACTCCTCGCCGCCCTGCACCAGCGCACGGTAAAAGTCTGGGAAACTGCGGGCGTAAGCCGCCATGGCGCCGGCAAGGGATGCCCCGGCCGCAATCTCGGCCTTCACGCCCGCCAGGACCTCGCGCGTCAACGGCCGCGCGGCCTCCTCGGCCAGCGCGTTCAGCGACTGTTCCATGGTCAGGCCCGACGCGAGCAACGCCGACAACTGCCGGGTCAGCAGCGCCAGCTCCGCGGGGGCGATGCCGCGGGAAGCCCGGGCCTCGTGGGCGCTGACGCGATCCACCACCGAAGGCAGCAACCCCTGGGCGCGCAACTGGCTGCGCGCCTGGCGCGGCGTATCGGCCTGGACCACGCCGGTGATGGTGCGCCCATCGGCGTCCAGCGCTTCATAGCGGAACGCTTCCATGACTAGCGCCGGGTTCCCGGATAGCCCCTGTTCACCGCCCGTCACTCACGCGTCACCCGCACCACCTCCTCCAGGCTGATCACCCCCTGCCCCGCCCAGCGCAGGCCGTCGTCGCGCAGCGAGCGCATGCCGCGCTGCTGGGCTTCGCCGCGCAGCGTCTGCTCGGGAGCGCGGTCGTGGATGAGCCGGCGCAGGTCGTCGTCCAGCATGAGCAACTCGTAGATGCCGGTCCGGCCGCGGTAGCCGGTGCGCTTGCAGGCCGGGCAGCCTTGGGCGGTGTAGAAACAACGCCCCGGCGCCACTTCACGCCCGCCGCCCTTCCGCGCATGAAAGCCCAGCGCTTCGAGTTGTCCGGGCGTCGGATCGAAGGGCTTGCGGCACTCCGGGCACAGCTTCCTCACCAGCCGCTGCGCCACCACGCCGATGAGGCTGGAGGCGAGCAGGAACGGCTCAATGCCCATGTCGGCAAGGCGCGTCACCGCGCTCACCGCGTCGTTGGTGTGCAGCGTGGCGAACACCAGGTGGCCGGTGAGGCTGGCCTGCACGGCGATCTGGGCCGTTTCCAGGTCGCGGATTTCGCCGATCATCACCACGTCCGGGTCCTGGCGCAGGATGGTGCGCAGCGCCCGCGCGAAGCTCATGTCGATGCGGGCGTTGATCTGGGTTTGGCTGATGCCGTCGAGGTCGTACTCGATGGGGTCTTCCGCGGTCATGATGTTGAGGCTGGCCGCGTCCAGGCGCCCGAGCGCCGCGTACAGCGTGGTGGTCTTGCCCGAGCCGGTGGGCCCGGTCACCAGCACGATGCCGTGCGGCTCGCGGATCAGCCTGTCCATGTGCGCGAGCGTGCCATCGTCCATGCCCAGGCGCGTCAGGTCCAGGCGCCCAGCCTGCTTGTCCAGCAGGCGCAGCACGGCGCGCTCGCCGTGGCCGGTGGGAATGGTGGATACGCGCACGTCGATGGGCTTGCCGGCGATGCGCAGGGTGATGCGCCCGTCCTGCGGCAGGCGCTTTTCGGCGATGTCGAGTTGGGCCATGATCTTCACCCGCGAGATGATGGCGGCGTGCAGCGCGCGCGCCGGCTCGATCAGGTCGCGCAGGGTGCCGTCGATGCGCAGGCGCACCACCGAGCGCGTCTCGAAGGGCTCGATGTGGATGTCGGAGGCGCCCTCGCGCAGCGCCTGGGTGAAGAGAGCATTGATGAGGCGGATCACCGGCGCGTCGTCCTGGGACTCGAGCAAGTCCTCGATCTGGGGGATTTCCTGCAGCAGGCGCGACAGGTCGACGTCCTGGGCCATGTCCTGCGCCATGCCGTCGGCCAGCGCCGCGGCGCCCGTGTCCTCGCCGTTGTAAGCCGTTGCGATGAGCTCGTCGAACTCCTCCACCGCCACCTGCCGCGCCGCCAGCGGCACCCCGAGAAAGCGCCGCACCTCGGCAATCGCGCCCGGGTGCGCGCCGGCGCGCACCGAAACCTCCGCGCCCTCGGCGGTCAAGGCCGTGACCACCACGCCGTTGGCCTTGGCAAAAGAGTAGGACAACGCGGGCACGGTCAGCGCGCGGCGGGCGGGATCGAGAACGGGGCTTGCGGGGGCAGCGGCGCGCCGCCGGATGGCGCGGGCAGCGTCGGCGTGGGCACGTTGATCAGAACGCTGCTTTCGCCGGGTTGGGTCTTCTTCTGCTCGCCCAGGATGTAGTCGTAGCGGTCGCCGGTGAGGGGATCGGCGCGCGCGGCGTCGCGCAGCACCGTGGGACGCAGGAACACCATGAGGTTGGTTTTGCTCCGCGAGCGCGTGCTGTAGCGGAACAGGCCGCCGATAAGCGGCAGGTCGCCCATCACCGGCACCTTGTCGGTGCCGTCCTTCACCGTGTCCTGGATCAGGCCGCCGATGACGATGATCTGGCCGTCGTCCACCAGCACCGTCGACTCGATGGAGCGCTTGTTGGTGATCACGCCGGCGACATTGGTTGTGTCCTGCACGCTGGACACCTCCTGGTAGAGCTGCAGGCGCACCGTGCCGCCCTGAGAAATCTGCGGCTTGATGCGCAGCGTCAGGCCCACGTCGCGCCGCTCCACGGTCTGGAAGGGGGTGGGCGTGGTGGCCGCGCCCGACAGCGCATACTGGCCGGTGATGAAAGGCACGTTCTGGCCGATGACGATGCGCGCCTCCTCGTTGTCCAGCGTCAGGAGCGTCGGTGTCGACAGGATGTTGGCGTTGCTGTCGGATTCCAGCGCCCGCACCAGGAGCCCCAGGTTCAGCACTTGCCCCACGCCGGGCAGCGTCACCGTGCCCTTGATCACGCCGATGTTGAGTCCCGCGCCGGCGCCGGCGGGATTGGCCGCGATGCCGAGGATGTTCTGGCTCGCGGTGCCGAAGTTGGTGCCGCCGAAGCCGCGCGCCTGGCCGGTGGTGCTGGGCACGCCCGAGAGGTCCTGCCATTGCACGCCCAACTCGGCGGCGCGGTCGGCCGTGACCTCGGCGATCAGGGCCTCGACGTACACCTGGGCGCGGCGCACGTCCAGCTTGTCCAGCGCGGCACGCAGGCTGTTGTAGATGGCGTCGGGCGCGTTGATGATGATGGAGTTGGTCGCGGGATCGGCCTGGATCATGCCGCTCGGAGAGGACGACGAAGCGCTGCCGCCGGAACTGGCCGACAGGTTGAGCGGCGTAGTCGCCGGCGACTGGGCCGCCGCGCCGCCCGCCGTGGACACCGCGGACGCCGGCGGGGGCGAAGTCAAGGCGGAGGCGCCGATTCCGCGTGCGCTCCCAGGGCCGCCGCCCTCGCCCAGGTAGATGGCGCGCAGGGTCTCGGCCACCCTGACCGCCTCGGCATTTTTCAGGTACACCACGTGGATGTTGCCCACCGAGTTGGTGGGCGAATCCAGGGACGCGATCACGGCGCGCAATTGCGACAGCCGCGAGGGATTGTCCGAGCGCACCAGCACGCTGTTGGAGCGCGCATCGGGGATTACCACCATGCGCTGCATGGCGTCGGTGCCCCCACCGGCCTGGGCCGGGTCGATGAACAGCCGGCTCACGGTCTGGGCCACGTCCAGTGCCGAGGCGTAGGCGAGCGGTATCACCACCGGCCCGTTGCCGTTGGGCTGGTCGATGGAATCGATGATTTTCTCGATGCGCCGGAGGTTGCTGGCGTAATCCGTGATGACCAGGGTGTTGCTGTTGGAGTAGGCGTTCACCACGTTGTTAGGCGCGATGAGCGGGCGCAGCACCGGCACCATCTGCGCCGCGGACTCGTAGCGCAGCACGAACACGCGCGTCTGGATCTCGTCGCCACGCGCCCGACTCTTGTCCTGGGGACCGAGGGTGGGGCCGGACTGCAGCTTGGCGTCGCCCTCAGGCACGATTTTCACCAGGCCGTTTTCCTCCACGGCGGCGAAACCCTGCAGGCGCAACGCCGACAGGAACACCTCGTACACCAGGGCGCGCGGCATAGGCCGCGACGACACGATGTTCACCGTGCCCTTGACGCGCGGATCGAGGGCGAAATTCTTCCCCGTGATGTCGGCGATGGACTTCACCACTCCGTCGATGTCGGCGTTGACGAAATTGAGCGTCACGGTATCGGGTTCGGCCGCCCCAGCCGGCGATGCCGGCGCGAGGCAAACAAACAGCGCCACGGCGGCCGTGACAACCGTGATCCAGGCGCGCAGCACCATCCCTCGAGTTCTCCCTGTCACGGTCATACGCCTAAGGTCTATTCGCCTGCGCAGGCGCGTTGGAAGGCAGGGCCGGCTGGGGCGGCGCGGCCATCACCGGCAGAGATGCGGCGGCCGGCGGGCTGCTTTTCTTGGGCAGGGGCAGGCTCTCGCGCACGCCACCACGGTCGAGG
>DATNCF010000592.1:0-8503 GCA_035571675.1 Burkholderiales bacterium
CCGCGAAATCGTCCGCCGCCGCCAGGACGACGTGCTCACCCTGGGCCGCGACCCGGCCTGCAGCCTGGTGGTCGCGAGCGGCCGCGCCTCGCGCCAGCACTGCGCCATCGAACGCCGCCAGGACAAGTTCGTGCTCGCCGACCGCAGCACCAACGGCACCTACGTCACCGTCGAAGGCGGCGGCGAGGTGCTGGTGCGGCGCGAGGAAATCTGGATCGGGGAGCACGGCTGGATCGCCTTCGGCCAGCCGCGCGCCCAGGCCGACGCCGTCGCCGAATATTTCTGCGAATAACCCCCGTGCAGGACCAGGCCACATGAACACCGCAGCACGCCACGCAACCACCGGCTCGAACCGGACCATAGGCCGGTTCGTGGTGGAGCGGGAGCTGGGCAAGGGCGCCCAGGGCAGCGTGTTCCTGGCCACCGACCCGCACCTGGGCCGCAAGGTGGCCATCAAGTCGGTGCGCGCCCACGCCTCGGCCGAAACCATCGAGCGCCTGCACCAGGAAGCGCGGGTGGTGAGCCAGTTCAGCCACCCCAACATCGTCACCCTGTACGACGCGCTGGAGCACGCGGGCGCGCACTACCTGGTGCTGGAGTACGTGGATGGCGAGACGCTGCAGCAGCTGCTCAGGCGCGAGCGCAAGCTCGAGCCGGGGCGCGCCGCGCGCATCGCCATGCAGATCGCCGACGCGCTCGCCTACGCCCACGCCAAGCAGGTCATCCACCGCGACGTGAAGCCGGCCAACGTCATGATCGCCGCCGGCGACACGGCGCGCATCATGGACTTCGGCATCGCCGTGTCCATCGGCGAGGCCGAGACCGTGGAGGCGCTGCAGGGCACGCCGCTGTACATGTCGCCCGAGCGCCTGCTCCACAGCCAGGTGAACGAGGGCGCCGACGTGTTCTCACTCGGCATGGTGCTGTACGAAATGCTGGCCGGGCGCACCGCGGTGACCGGCAGCAGCATTTTCGAGGTCATGCACAAGATCGCCAACGAGCCCTTCGAGCCGCCGTCGCGCTTCGCCCCGGGCGTGGACGAGCGGCTGGACCACCTGGTGCTGCGCGCCATTTCCAAGAAGCCCGAGGAGCGCCAGGCCTCGGCGGCGGCGCTGAAGGCGGCGCTCGCCGAGTTCCTGGCGCCGGCCGAGCCGCGCGGCGAGGGCGGCGGTCAGGTGGCGCAGGCGGCGGTCGAGTTCCTGATGCGGCGCATGCGCCACAAGAGCGACTTCCCGGCGCTGTCGCGCACCATCGGCACCATCAACCGCATTGCCGCCGACAGCGACGAAAGCGTGCAGGCACTGTCCTCCGCCCTGCTCAAGGACTTCGCCCTCACCAACAAGCTGCTGCGGCTGGTGAACTCCACGGCCTACGGCCAGTTCGGCGGCAACATCAGCACCATTTCGCGCGCGGTCATGATCCTCGGGTTCAACACCGTGCGCTCGTTGGCGGTCACCCTCATCCTGTTCGAGCACATGCAGAACCAGTCGCAGGCCGCGCAGCTCAAGGACGAGGTGATCGCCTCCTACTTCACCGGCATCATGGCGCACCGCGTGGCGGCGCGCTCGGGCGCGACGGGCTCGGAGGAAGGCTTCATCTGCGGCGTGCTGCACCACCTGGGGCGCATGCTGGCGACTTATTATTTCTACGACGAGTACACCCAGATCCAGCGCCGCATGCAGGGTGGCGAGAGCGAGGACCGCGCCGCGCGCGCGGTGCTGGGGGTTTCGTTCGAGGAACTGGGCGTGGGCGTGGCGCGCCACTGGCACCTGCCCGGCTCCATTGTGCAAAGCCTGGAAAACATCGGCGAAAGCGAGGTCGTCAAGCCCTCCGGCGCCGGCGACCGGCTGAAGCTGGTGGCCAATTTCGCCACGGCGCTGTGCCGGGTGGCCGCGGACACGCCGCCCGAGCGCAAGGACGCCGAGCTGGAGCGCCTGAAGCGCCAGTACGAGGCCGGCATCGCCCTGCCGAAGCGGCTGTTCTCGACCCTGGTGGACGACTCCATCAAGCAGTTCCTGGCCGAGGCGGGGACCTTCGTGGGCGACGCGCAGAAAAGCCGCGTGCTGCAGTCCATCACCCAGTGGAGCGCCAAAAAGGCCGATGGCCCGGATGGCGCGGCGCCTATCCAGGCCATCCGCGGGGCCGCCACCGAGACGGCCGGAGCCGACACCCTGGACCAGGCCATCACCCAGACCACGCGCATCGCGGCGGCGGCGCCGGAACCGGGGCCGGGGGCCGCCGCCCGGCGCGGCGAAACCAGCAACGCCACGCTCAGCGCCGGCATCCAGGACATCACCAATGCGCTCATCGGCGACTACAACCTCAACGACGTGCTGCGCATCATCCTCGAGACCATGTACCGCGGCATGGGCTTTTCGCAGGTGCTGCTGGCCACGCGCGACCCGCGCCAGGCGCGCCTGGTGGGGCGCTTCGGCTTCGGCGCGCGCATCGAGGAACTGCTGAAGAAGTTCAACGTGCCGCTCGCCGCCACGCCCGACGTGTTCCAGGTGGCGCTGGACAAGAACGCCGACCTGTACATCGCCGACGCGCGCGCGCCCAACATCGCCGAGCGCCTCCCCGAGTGGTACAAGAAGGCCGCCAACGCCCCCAGCTTCCTGCTGCTGCCCGTGGTCATCAACAAGCGCGTGGTGGGCCTGTTCTACGCCGACTGCGACCAGCCGGGGCAATTGACCATCGAGGCCGAGCAGTTGCGCCTGCTGAAGACCCTGCGCAACCAGGCCGTGCTGGCGGTGCGGCAGAAAAATTGAGCCGTTGGGAAAACCGCATCCGTTGCGTATTGGGCAATTCCGGCGCAAAATGCATTACAAATGTAATGCAATTGGAGGTCAGCATGAAGTCCGCCGCCATCCCCGCCGTCCGCGTCCCCCCCGATCTGCGCGAAGCCGCCGAAGCCGTGCTCGGGAACGGGGAAACCCTGTCCGGGTTCATCGAGGAATCGGTCCGGCGCAACGTGGAATTCCGCCAGGCGCAGCGGGCCTTCATTGAGCGCGGGCTCGCCTCTGCCGCGGCCGCTCGCGAATCCGGAAAGTACGTGTCCTCAAAGGCGGTACTGGCCAAGTTGGCTCGCCGCGTGGAGAAAGTCCGCAAGAAGACCGCTGCGGAATGAGCGTATTTGAGGTCCGCTTCACGCTGGAAGCGGAGGAAGACCTGCTGCGGTTGTGGGACTTCCTCGCGGAACAGGACCCCGCGGCCGCCGTCGGGGCGCATGCCGCCATTTCCAAGGCCATCGAGATGCTCGAGATTTCGCCGTTTTCCTGCCGCAAGGCAAAGGGCGCGACGGATAACCCCTTCCTGCGCGAGTTAATCATTCCTTTCGGGCACTCCGGCTATGTGGCCCTGTTCGAAATAGAAAGCCCTCGGACCGTGACCATCACCGCCGTAAGACATCAGCGTGAAGATGACTATCACTGACGCCTATTGAGCCGTCAGACGGTCTTCAGGCCGGCTTTCATCGCTACAACCTGTCGTTGAGCGACGACGAAAATCCGCTGTTTTTCCCGCATCGCTCGCCCTCATCCGGCGCAAGACTTTGATTTGCAATCCCTCTGCCCGCGTGGCACAGGCTTTGCAATCTCGTTTGTGACTTATGTTGCGAACGTCCCAGGCCGGTCAGCGTCTAAGACGCAAGCCCTTCGGGTATGGGCGCAACGGAAGGAAGAACATGAAAGCCATCCTGAAACCACTGCTCTCGCCGCTCTCGCTGCTGCTGTCACTGCTGCTGGCCTTCACGGGCCCGTCGTTCGCTGCCGCAGCCTCTCCGGACGAGCAGGTCAAGGCCACGGTCAACGAAGTGCTGGGCGTATTGCGTGAGCACAAGGACAAGCGCGCCCTGCGGCAGGTGGCCGAGCAGAAGGTGGCCCCGCAGTTCGACTTCCAGGAAATGACCAAGCTGGCGGTGGGCCGCTCCTGGTCGCAGGCCACGCCCGAGCAGCAAAAGGCCCTGGAAACCAATTTCCGCGCCCTGCTCATCAATACCTACACCAATGCGCTGTCGCAGGCCTCGGCCGACGACAAGGCGCTGGAGGTGCAGCCGGTGCCGGCGAACGCCGGCAACGACGTGACGGTGAAGACGCGCGTGCGCGCCTCCTCGGGCAAGCAGCCCATTGCCATCGACTACCGCATGTCCAATTCTTCCGGCGCGTGGAAGGTGTACGACGTGGCCGTGGAGAACCTCAGCCTGGTGACCACCTACCGCACCAGTTTCGCGGAGGAAATCCAGCGCAACGGCATCGACGGCCTGATCAAGTCGCTGCAGGCCAAGAACCAGTCGCTGGCCTCGGCCGGATGATGCGCCAACGCCATGGCAGCGCCGCAACGCTCTGTCGCACCGGAGCAACGCTCGGATAGCACCGGCAAACAACCACTTGAGCCATTTTTGAGAATCGCGCGTCGCCATAGGGCGACGAGACGATAGCTAACCTCACATCTTCAGGAAGGACGTACCATGCTTGATAGCCTGCGCAAAAAAGATTCCTCGAACCGCCCCGCGCCCGCGGCCCCCATGAGCCCCTATCAACGCATGTCGGAGGCCCTGAGTCCCGCGCCTGGCTCCGCTTCGACGGGCCATGCCGCGACCGACGCCAAGACGGAGGCCCGCGAGGCCAAGGCTGAATCCCGCGACACCAAGGCCGACCCGGCCGCGTCGGACACCCGTATCACCGCCTCGACGCCGTCCACCAGCGCCTGGAGCGGCACCAGCGCCACCAGCGCCGCGAGCGGCGAGGAGTCGGTAAGCCGCCTCATCGTCGGCCCGGACATCAAGCTCAAGGGCGCGGAAATAACCGACTGCGACACCCTGGTGGTGGAGGGCCGCGTCGAGGCCGCCATGGACAGCCGCGTCATCCAGATCGCCGAGGTGGGCACTTTCGTGGGCAAGGCCGGGGTGGACACGGCCGAGATCCGCGGCCATTTCGAGGGCGAGCTCACCGCGCGCAAGCAGCTCATCATCCGCGCCGGCGGCCGGGTGACGGGCAAGATCCGCTACGGCAAGGTGTCCATCGAGGAAGGCGGAGAGCTTTCCGGCGACGTGGGCTCGCTCAGCGCCGGCGCCGCTTCATCCAGCAACAGCGTCAGCCTTCAGGCTGCGCGCCACTAAGCCGGAAGCCGCAACGGGTGGAGGCTAGCGCCTCCACCAGCCCGCCCGCTCGGCCTTGGGCTGGGCCGGCGCGCCGGGCATGGTCCAAGCGGCAAGCAGCCCGTGGACAGCCGCCGCCGATTGGCCGGCAGCGATCTGCTCGCGCAGGGCGCGGTCCGAGAACATTTGGGCGAATTCGGCCAGGAGCTGCAAGTGGCGCTCGGTGGCCTTCTCCGGCACCAGCAACACCAGAATCTCGGACACCGGCTTTCCGTCCGGCGATTCGAAGGGAATGGGCTGGTCCAACCGCACGAACACCGCCAGCGGACGCGGCAGGCCCTTGATGCGCGCATGCGGCAGCGCCACGCCCTGCCCCAATCCGGTCGATCCCAGGCGTTCGCGCGCTGCCAGGCTTTCTTCCACTTGCGCCCGCGCCAGACCATGGCGGTGCTCGAACAGCGCCGCCACCGCCTCAAACAATGACTTCTTGGTGAGGACCTGAAGGTCCAACAGGATGTCGCCGGCCGCCAGCAGGTCTGAGGCGGCGCTCATGTTCCATCCATATGGTTGTGGTGCGAGGTGACGAACTCGCCCCATTATGGCCCAGGTGGGCGGCTACCGGCGGGTGCGCGGCCATTTTTACGCCATTTTTGACGCCCGCGGCGTGAACCTTGACACGGCCTTTTCGAACTCCGGCCCGAGTAAACGTGTTGTCGGCCTGAGGTTCCAGGGCGGCAGGGCCGCAAGCGGCCTGGCCGCGACCGGCAAGGGTGGCCAATAGCCCGAAAGGCGGGGCCGGCAAACAGGAACTGCGACGCAACCCTGCCGCTATTCCGATTGGCTTCCGGCGCGCGCTTGTTGTACCATTTTTTGTACAACATCTGCGGGGACTGGCATGGCCGCGAAAGCTAAACGATCCGGGCGCGCGGCGCCCAGGCAGGCGCCGGTGGCCGCGCTGCGGCTGCAGGTCATGCGCGCCATTGCCGCCCACCTGCGCGCGGTGCCGGGCACCCAGGGCGAACAGGCCGACACGCTGGGCATTTCCCGCCCGCGCCTGAATGCCCTGCTCAAGGAGCGGGTCGAACTGTTCGGCCTGGATTCCCTGGCCCAGATCGCCATGCGCGCCGGGATGAGCGTGCGCCTGTCGTTGTCGCGCCCCGCGTCCCGGCGGCGCGCGCACTAGCCGTGGCCCTCCGGCCCGCCCCCTACCCCACCAACCGCCTTTCCCCGTCGCTGTCGAACAAGGCGCTGCGGCTCGCCCTGGCGCTGCTGGCGGCGCTCGCGCAAGCAGCCTGGAGGCCGGCCCTGGCGCAGCCGCATGGTGGGCACGCTGCAGTGCGGAAAGCCGCGCCGCGATCCGCCGCCACGTATGCCGGACGCGAGGACGTGCGCGCCTTCATCGAGGCCATGGTGGACCGCCATGGTTTTCGCCGCGACGAGCTTGACCGCCTGTTCGCCAAGGCGCGCTACCAACCCTCCATCGTGCGCGCCATGCAGCCGCCGCAGGGCACGCCGGCGCCGTCCTGGCAAAGCTATCGCCCCATGTTCGTGAACGCCGAGCGCATCGCGGCGGGGCGGCGGTTCCAGGAGCGCTACGCGACCGTCCTGGCCCGTGCCGAGGCCGAGTTCGGCGTTCCGGCCGAGATCGTGACGGCCATCATCGGCGTGGAAACCATCTACGGCCGCAACACCGGCCGCTACCGCGTGGTCGATGCTCTGGCCACGCTGGCTTTCGACTACCCGCCGCGCGCCGCTTACTTCCGCCAGGAACTGGAATATTTCCTGTTGCTGGCGCGCGAGACCGGCGTGGACGCGATCGAGGTCAAGGGCTCGTATGCCGGCGCCATGGGCATGCCGCAATTCATGCCCGGCAGCACGCAGCGCTTCGCCCTGGATTACGACGGCGACGGGCGCACCGACCTCACCTCGGCGGTGGACTCCATCGGCAGCGTCGCCAACTTCCTGGCGCAGCATGGCTGGCAGCGCGGCGGCGCGATTGCGCTGTCCGTGCGCGTGGCGGGCGCTCGTCCCGTGCAATGGCTGGACGCCGGCATCAAACCCTCGCTGCGCGTCCCCGACCTCACGACCTTGGAGTTCACCTCCGCCCCGCCTGTCGCCGACCCGGAGGAACTGGTCACCTTGGTGGAATTGCCCTCCGACCCTCCGGAGTACAGGCTGGGTTTCAATAATTTCTACGTGCTTACCCGCTACAACCGCTCCAGCATGTACGCCATGGCGGTCATGGACCTGGCCGAGGCTCTTCGGGTGCCCACCCTGCCCGCGCCCGCCCTCGTGCCCGCGGCCGGCCTCACTCCGGCATCCGCTGCATCTGTGGAATCTCAAAACTAACCCCGGCGGCCGCCAGGATCGCGCGGCCTTTGTGCTGCGAAGCAACTTGCAGTTGTCATATTTTTGCTACTTGCGCGGGCACGCTCTAGAATACAAGCGCTGGGTGACGGGCAGCTTTATTGGGAGGGATTGGGCGCAATGACCCAATGGTTCAGCAACGATCTCGACGTGGCGCGCATCGTGCGCACCACGGACGCGGCTCAGGTCAATGCCGAGGTGGACCGCATTTTCCGCGAGCTGTATCCGGACGCGCGCACCGACAAGCTCGACAGCGCCTTCAGCGACGCCTTGAAGATGTATCGCGGCGACGCGCCGGGCTTTCATGCCTGCGACACGGCCTATCACGACATCCAGCACGTGCTGGAAGTGACGCTGGCCATGGCGCGCCTAATCGACGGCTATGAGCGCAGCCGCGTGGGCCTCGAGCCCATCGGCGAGCGGCTGTTCAACCTCGGTGTCATCACTGCCCTGTTCCACGACATCGGCTACCTGCGCCGGCCCAGCGACCCGGCAGTCGAGACCGGCGCGGCCTTCACCCTGGTGCACGTTTCGCGCGGTGCCAACTTCCTGCGCGAATACCTGCCGCGCATCGGCATGCAGGACATGGCCGACGTCGCCGCCGAACTCATCCATTTCACGGGGTACGAGAAACAGGTGGGCGGCATCACGGTGCCCGGGCTGGTCTACCGCCTGCTGGGCAACCTGCTGGGGTCGGCCGACATCATTGCCCAAATGGCCGACCGCTGCTACCTGGAGAAATGCCGCGACCGGCTGTACCCCGAATTCCTGGCCGGCGGCCTGGCGCGCAGGACCGATTCCTCGGGCAAGGAAATCATCGTCTACAGCTCGGGCGCGGACCTGGTGCACAAGACGCCCAATTTCTACCAGGGCGCCGCGCGCCGCCTCAATGAAGACCTGCAGGGCGGCTTCAATTATGCCGAGCGGCACTTCGGCGGCCAGAACCTCTACCTCGAGGAAGTGGCCAAGAATATCCAGTTCGCCAAGGATCTGGCCGACGATCCGGAACTCACGTCACTGAAGCGCATTCCGCCGGACACG
>DATNCF010000593.1:0-2322 GCA_035571675.1 Burkholderiales bacterium
TCGCTACCGAAGCCGGTGTAGTGGCGGCGCAGCACAAGCGCGCGGCCGAGGCCGGCGCCGCCGTGCTGGCCGCCGGCGGTGATGCGGTCGATGCCGCGGTCGCAACCTCGTTTGCACTGGGCGTCGTGGAGCCCTGGATGAGCGGACCAGCGGCCGGCGGCTGCATGGTCTTGTGGCGTGCCGACGAAGGCCAAGCCCAGGTGGTGAATTTCGGCATGCGTTCGCCGCGCGAGCTGGACGCCGACGACTATCCGTTATCCGGTGACGGCCGCAGCTCGGACCTGTTTCCCTGGGCCATGGTGGCGGGTGACCGCAACGTCCAGGGCGCCAGCGCCGTGGCCGTGCCGGGCGTGGTCTCCGGCATGGGCCTGGCGCACGCGCGCTATGGCCGCAAGCCCTGGCGTGACTTGCTCGATCCTGCGGTCAGGATGGCCCAAGACGGCCTGCTGGTGGACTGGTACTCCGGCCTGATTACGGCGTCCACCGCCAAGGCCTTGTCCCTGGACCCGGATGCGGCCGCGCTGTTCCTGGATGAAGGCCACTGGCCCATCATGGGATCGTGGACAGCGACCACCAAGCGCCGGCTGAACCAGCAGGCGCTGGCCGTCAGCTTGCGGCAGATTGCCGAGGAGGGTCCGCGCGCGATATACGAAGGCGCGCTGGCCAAGGCGTTGGTGCGCGACGTGCGTGCCAAGGGCGGCTACCTGAACGAGGACGACCTGGCAAGCTACCAGGCCGAATGGGCCGAGCCCCTGCCGATCCCCTACCGAGGCGGTCACGTCTATGCGGCACCCGGCTTGACCGGCGGGCCGACCCTTGCGCAGGCGTTGGGCCTGCTGGAAAAAGAGTTCGAACCTGCCGGCCGCGGTCCGGATCCGCAGGCCTATCGCGCGATCGCCCGCTCGATGGATGCGGCATTTCGCGTTCGCCTGAGCGGCATGGGCGACCACGAGTCGCCACAGGCGCCCGGCTGCACCACTCACTTCAGCGTGGTGGACCGGCGCGGCAACCTGTGCGCGGTCACGCAAACATTGCTGTCGATTTTTGGTTCTCGCGTGGTGTCGCCCTCGACCGGCATCCTGCTGAACAACGGCATCATGTGGTTCGACCCGGAGCAAGGCAAACCCAACTCGCTGGGGCCGGGCAAGCGCTGCCTTGCCAACTACTGTCCGGTCGTGGGCGTGGCGGCGGATGGCCGCCGGTTTGCGCTCGGCGCTTCGGGCGGCCGCAAGATCCTGGGCACTGTGCTGCAACTCAGCTCATTCCTGCTGGACCACGGCATGAGCCTCGAAGCGGCGTTTCACCAGCCACGCATCGAGGTCAGCGGCGGCGGCCAGATCACTGCCGACCAATCGCTCAGCGCTGATATCCAGAGCGCCCTGGCGCAGGAGATGCCGACTTCGACCACGCGCCGCACCGTGTTCCCCTATGCCTTCGCCTGCCCCGCGGGCGTCCTGCGGGAGGGAGTTCACAACATGGGGTGCACCGAGATCATGTCGCCCTGGGGCGACGCGGTGGCGGGTTGAGTCCGCTAGTTTGAGAGTCCCGTCGTGAGCACGACTTTGCCGACGACCTTGCGATTCATCACGTCATGCAATGCGTCGCCGACGCGCTCCAGCGGGTAGACCGCGTGGACACGCGGATGCAGCCTTCCCTCGTGAGTCCAGGTGACCAGCTCCTGCAACTCGGCTTCGATGCGCTCCGGCTCATTGATCATGAATGAGCCCCAAAAAACACCGACGATCGAGCAGCCTTTGAGCAGAGGCAGGTTCAGGGGCACGCTCGGAATACCACCGGCGGCGAACCCCACCACCAGAAAACGCCCGCGCCAAGCCAGGCTGCGCAGTGCCGGCTCGCTCAGAGCGCCGCCCACCGGGTCATAGACCACGTCCACGCCGCGCCCGCCGGTCAGGGTCTTGATCCGCTCGCGCAGGTCCTCGGTCGCGTAGTTGATCGTGTGGTCTGCGCCATACCGACGACACACCGCGAGCTTGTCCTCAGTGGATGCGGCGGCAATTACGCGCGCCCCCATGACCTTGCCGATCTCGACGGCCGCCAGCCCGACACCACCGGCGGCGCCGAGCACCAGCGCGGTTTCGCCGGCTTTCAATTCGGCACGGTCCTTCAGCGCGTGATGCGATGTGCCGTAGGTCACGAGGAAGGCCGCTGCCGTCTGAAAGTCCATGCCGTCGGGCATGCGGATAACCCGCTCGGCTTGCGCCAGGGCCTCCTGCGCGTAACCGCCCCAGGTCGTCGCGGCGATCACGCGGTCGCCCGGACGCCAGCCGGTGACGCCGGACCCAACCTCCCTGATGGTGCCGG
>DATNCF010000594.1:0-7756 GCA_035571675.1 Burkholderiales bacterium
CCAGCTTTGCCAACGCCATGGCATCGACTGCCATCACGATCAGCGACGCCGGCAGCGGCACGCACACGCTCACCCCCTACGACGAGCCGCGCTACACCGCCAACGGCGACTTCAACACCGCCCAGGCGCGCAGCGAAATGCAGAACGGCCTGCTGGGGGCCATGGCCGGCCGCCTGACCGAGATCAGCGGCCTGTGGCGCATCTACGCCGGCGGCTACGAGGCGCCCACCGTCACGCTGAGCGAAAAGGAACTGGCCGGCGCCGTGCACATCGAGCCCGTGCCCGCCACTGCCGACGCCGCCAACGGCGTGCGCGGCGTGTTCATGGACACGGCCAACCTCTTTACGCCCACCGACTTCCCGGCGGTGAGCGACGACACCTACGTCGCGGCCGACGGCGGGGAGGAGATCTGGGCCTCGCTCGACTTTACCGGCTTCGTGACCTCATCGGCCCAGGCGCAGCGCTTGGCCAAGATCGAGCTGCGCCGCCGGCGCTACGCACTCACCTTCACCGCGCCCTTCCAGCTCTCGGCCTATCGCGCCATGACGGCGCGCACGGTGGCCATGGATTTCGCGCGCTACGGCTGGAGCGCAGGCACCCAGGAATTCGAGGTGGGGAGCTCGCGCTTCACGCTCATGAAAAGCGGCGAGGGCGGCGACGCTCCGGCGCTGGGCGTCGAACTGACCCTGCGGCAGTCGGCCGCCGCCATCTGGGACTGGACCCTGTCCGAGCAGCAGGTCCAGGCCGCGGTGCGCAACACCAGCTTGCCGTCGCCCTTCGACGTGACCGACCCGGGCGTGCCCACGGTGACCGAATCGCTGTACCAGACCAGCGGCTCGGCCGGCGTGAAGACCCGCGCGCTGCTCGCCTGGAGCGCGGCCGATTCGCTGCCGGTCGCGCGTTACAACCTGCGCTACAAGGCCGTGGACGACGCTGATTACACCTATCCGCCCTCGGTGCCGGCGGGCACGGCGGGCGCCGCCACGGCCCAGATCGACGACCTGGGCGCGGGCCTGTACCTGTTCGGCATCCAGGCGGAGAACCTCAACGGGGTGCAGAGCCAGTGGGTGTCGGTCAGCAAGGAACTGGTGGGCCTCACTGCGCCGCCCTCCGACCTGACGAACTTCAGCATCACGCCCACGCCGGGCGCCCAGACCGCCGCTTGCTCGTGGGACAAGCTCACTGCCAATTCCGACCTGGACGTGCTGATCGGCGGGGCCATCGAGGTGCGCTTCAGCCCGCTCACCAGCGGTGCCACCTGGAACGACGGCACCGTGGCCGCCCACGTGCCTGGCGACTCGACCAGCGCCGACGTGCCGCACCTCAGCGGCACCTACATGGCGCGGGCCTTCGACAGTTCGGGCAACCAGAGCGAGAACGCCGTCAGCGTCATCACCACGGCGCCCGATGTCATCAACTACAACGCCGTGGCCAGCCTCACCGAGGACGCCACCTTTACGGGCGCGAAGTCCTCCACCGTGGTGGTGGGCAGCGTCCTCACGCTGGACGGCGGTTTGGCCATCGACAGCATCACCGACCTGATTGATACCTGGACGGCCATCGACACCGAAAGCGGGGTGGCGGCGAGCGGCACCTACGATTTCAGCACCTACATCGACCTCGGCGCCACCTATACCAGCCGGGTGACGGCCACGCTGAAGACCCAGTCGGTGGACGTGAACGACAGCGTGGACGCACGCATCGATCCCATCGACTCCTGGGGCGCCATTGACGGCCCCGAGATCAGCGACGTGGACGCCACGCTGTACATCGCCACCACCGACGACGATCCGGCCGGCACGCCCACCTGGTCGAGCTGGCGGCCCTTCGTGATCGGCGACTACAAGGCACGGGCGTTCAAATACCGCACGGTGCTCACCAGCAGCAACCAGAACCACAACATCCAGGTGATCAACCTGGGCGCCGCGGTGGACATGCCCGACCGCACCCAGGGCGCGCGCGACGTGACCAGCGGGGCCGGCACCTACAGCGTGGCCTACGCCACGCCGTTCAAAGCCCTGCCGCGCATCGGCATCACCGGCAAGGACATGGGCACCGGCGACTATTTCACCGTGAGCAGCGAGACCGTCAACGGGTTCGACGTGGTGTTCAGGAACAGCGCTGCGGCGGCGGTAAGCCGCAAGTTCGACTGGGAAGCAAAGGGGTATTGAAATGACAGACCAGATAGGCCGGGCGCGGCTGGATGGGGATGGGGTGTATCTCGGGCTGGATGTCATCGACCCAGCCGAGCTGCAGGAGGGCGATGTCGAGGTTCCAGCGGATTGCGACCTGGCGGCGGGCAAGTACCGCTGGGACGGAAAAACCTTTCTTCCCATCATGAGCCAGTTCGCCGGCGCCTCGCCGCCGGCGGCCGCGCCTGTGTCCGCCGAGGTCGCTCTGGCGGGGCTCATTGCCGCGCTGAAGCAGGCCAAGACGCCGCTGCCCGCTGCCACCGAGCGGTGGTACGCGGCCTTCAAAAACACCATTGACGGAGCCGGGCAATGAGCCAGCACGATTACGACATCGCCAACCAGGCCGGCGCCGCCTTCAGGGCCGACTTGAACAACGCGCTGGGGGCCATCGTCACCACTAACAGCGGCGCCGCGGCGCCGTCAACCACCTTCGGCAACATGCTGTGGATCGACACCACCAACAACCTGGTGAAAAAGCGCAACAACGCGAACGCCGCCTGGCAGACCTTCGCGAGCAAGGACTTCGATCTCTGGCTGCTGGGCGATGGCTCGGTGAGTGCGCCGGCCTACAGTTTCAGCGGCGACACCGACAGCGGCATGTACCGGATAGGCGCCAACAACCTCGGCATTGGTGTGAACGGGGCCAAGGTACTGGACATCGGGGTAAACGGCCTTGGCGTGACCGGGTATGTCGCGGCCTCCGCATCCGTCGCCGCCGGCGGCGGGGCTACCGCGCCGTCCACCGGTGCAAATTCGGTTCAGTTGTGGGGCACGTCGCCTCGCGTCACCTGGACCGATGCCTCGCAGAGCGCCAACGGGCGATACGTGGACGCACTGTGGAGTGCAGGCACGTTCAACATGCAGTTCGTCAACGACGCTTTTTCGGTCGGGGTGTCGATCCTGGCGGCGGTGGGCACGTCCGCAGGACTCACCTCGCTAAAGCTGGGGGATGGCACCGGCAACATCGGAATCGGCACCGCCAGTTTCGGCACGTCGGCCGTGAACGTCATCGCCATTAAGAACGGGACCGCGCCAGGTTCTTCGCCGGCCGGGCTGGGGCAGCTCTACGTCGAGTCGGGGGCGCTCAAGTACCGCGGCTCCGGCGGCACGGTCACGACCCTGGGTTCGGCCTGATGAGCGCGCCGGCCGAAGTCCCAGCCCAACCCAACATCGGCGCCGTCTACGCCGAAGCGCTCAAGGGCCAGCGCAACCTGGCGCTCGACACCGTCGCCGAACTCACCGCCAAGGTGACGTTGTTGCAGCACCAGGTGGCGGCCGCCGAGGCGCGCGCGGCCGAGCTGGAGAAGAAGCTGGCCAGGAGAAAGCCGCGCGAGCCCAAGGGGGAGGGCTGATGGACCTGACTCTCTTGCTCGTGGCCGTGACCGTCATCCTGCAGGTGGCGGACGGCATCACCACCTGGCTGATCATTCGTCGCGGTGTGGGCCACGAATCCAACCGCCTGGTGCGCGTGCTCATGGACTGGTTTGGCCTCGAAGCCGCGCTGTTCCTGGTGAAAGGCTGGGTGGTGGTGTTGGTCCTGGGCGGCTACTTCCTGGAGTTGTGGCATGGGCAGGGCGCGCAGGTGGCGCTGTTCGTGCTGGAGTTGTTCTACGTCGGCGTGGTGGTGAACAACATGAATGTGCTGCACGGGGAGGACTAAAGGCATGCCCGCGGAGATCCATCAGCCCGATCCGCAGCCCACGGTCAAAGACGGCCCGCTGGCCACCGGCGCGCTCGCGCCCACGTTGATCATGGCCGCGATCGCCATGCTGGGCGGCGGCCTGAACTGGTGGCAGAAGGTCAAGTCCGGCCAGGCCCGGCCGTTCAACGTCATCGAGCTGCTGGGGGAGCTGATCACCAGCGGCTTCGTCGGCATTTGCGCCTACTGGGCGCTCACCGGCTTCGGCGTCAGCGACTGGCTAGTGGCCGCCGGCGTCGGCATCGCCGGGCACATGGGCACGCGCGCCCTGTTCATCGCCGAGAAGCTCATCGAGCGCTTCGTCGAGAAGCACTTCGGGCTGAAGGGGCGCAACAAGGAAGGGGACGCACCATGACCGACTACCGCCTGTCCGATCACTTCTGGCTGAGCGAGTTCCTGCGCTCGGAGATCGCCGCGCGCCAGGGCATCGACAACACGCCCGGCCCCGAGGTGTTGGCCAACCTGCGCTGGAATGCCGTCAACATGGAGCAGGTTCGTCTCCTGCTCAACGCGCAGGTCCATCCGTCGAGCGTATACCGTTGTGAGCAGCTGGAGCGATTCATTTGCGACAAGGATTTCGCCCGTTGGTGCGTTCGCCACGGTCACCTTAATGACTCGGCGGCTTGGGCCGTTTATTTCGCGGCGAAGGGCCATCCCAAGGGGCTTTGCACCGATTTTGAGGCGCCGTCTTTCGGCCCCCCCATCAGCGTGTGCGACAAGATCGCCGCCAGCGGCATCGGCTTCGACCAGCTCATTTGGGAGCATGACTGGACGCACATTGGTTGGCCCGCCCCAGGCGCGGCGCCGCGGCGCCAGGTGCTGACGCTGATGAAGGACGGCAGCTATGCGAACGGGATTGTGGGGAGGGCGGCATGACTCAACTCGTTACTCAAAGAACGGACCACGATTGCGTGTTCTGTAGCCTGGCCATGGCGCTTGGGCTGACCTACGACCAGGCTGCAGGACGTGCCGGCGAGGCGTTCATGCATCTGCTTCAGGAGTCGGGCTGCAGCTATCCCATGGAAACCGCGTTGTTGAAGGCCTTCGGATTGAAAAGCGACGTGGACTATGTCGAGCGGACCTACTCTCCGCACTGGGGTTCGATGGCCTATACCAAGAATCTTCTTTGGGGCCGTAGGGCGCTCGTGACAGTGCGCAGCAAGAACATCGCCGACGGCATGCACATGCTCTATTGGGACGGTGAGAAAGTATGGGACCCGCGCCAGGCTGACAAGAAGCGCTACGAAGACTGGGCCGAGGTCGAGCCGCTGAACTTCACGTTGTTCCGAGAGGGAAAACCAACATGAAAATCTGGCTCATCATCACGATCATCCTCACCGTCCTGCTGGCCCTGGCGCTACGCTGGGCCAAGACCCACAACAGCGACGGCGACATGGGCGGCGCGCTGCTCACCCTGGGCTTCTTCTTCGGCATGTTGCTCAACTGGGCCATGCTCATTTTCTCGATGGTCTATCGCTGGCTCAATGGAGGTGGTGCATGAATCTCGGAGCACTTTTCGGCAACG
Organism: Burkholderiales bacterium; assembly: GCA_035571675.1. Taxonomy (GTDB): domain Bacteria; phylum Pseudomonadota; class Gammaproteobacteria; order Burkholderiales; family SG8-39; genus CAIYPG01. The sequence continues at coordinate 5,417 of DATNCF010000594.1, forward strand.
CTCTCCCGTTCCTGGCCAACGCCCTGATCCCGGGCAGCGGCCTGGTGGTCTCGGCCGCGTCCACCATCCTGGGCGCCCTGGGCGTCGAGCACCCGGCCGCCGCGCCGCTGCAGGCCGCCATCCAGGGCGGCAACGACGGCAGCATCATCGACACCATCAAGAACCTTTTCCAGCAGGGCGTGCTCCAGACGGCTGAACTGCAGAAGGGCGAGCAGGACTTCAAGGTGAAGATGGCCGAGCTGGGCTTCAAGAACGCCGCCGACCTGGCCAAGATCGCCGCCGATGACCGTGACAGCGCCCGGCGCCGCGAGGTGGCGGTGAAGGACGGCACCCCCGCCTGGCTGGCCGCCGGCGTGACCGCGGGCTTCTTTGGGGTGCTCGCCTGGGTGCTGGTCAACGGCGCGCCCAGCGACCAGGCCGGCCACGACGCGGTGATGATGCTGCTCGGGTCCCTCGGCACGGCCTGGGTGCAGGTGATGTCGTATTACTTCGGCTCCAGCACCGGCAGCAAGGCCAAGGACGACACGCTGGCGCAGATCGCGAAGGGCTGACTCGGTTTTTTGTCTTTTTCCGGCCGCTCAGCTACAATGCGCGGCTTCGTCGACGGCCTGTCGACAGCCTGGGCGCCTGGAACGGTGTCGATCCCGCATTGAGGGGGTTAAGCACGGTTCCCCCTGGGGACGCCATGCGCCTTGCCGGGCGTGGCACCAGCAGTAACCCGCTGTTCAGCGCGGGGCGTTAGCTCAGTTGGTAGAGCAGCGGACTCTTAATCCGTAGGTCGTAGGTTCGACCCCTACACGCCCCACCATTCTTTTCAAGCACTTAGCGAACCGCGACCATCAGTCTGAAGGTCGCGCGCTTCTTTCCGTTGCAGTGCAGTTGCAGTTGCTGGAAAAAGGCGTCTGACGCCCCAGTACGCTGCGGCTGCTAAAGTGCGCCCAACCTAATTGCCCTGGGGTGGCCACATGAACGCTCTTGCGGTGAGCATCGTGAGCGCCGGCATTGCGCTATGCAGCCTCATCGTTTCTGGCCTGGCCCTCCGGCGCGCGCACTCAATCAAGGCGCTCGACCTCAGGGTCGAGGTAGGAAAGGCGTTCAATGAACTGGACGGCCTAATCCATGGGCTGGAAGGACACCTCGACGAATGTCCGCCAGTCGCGCATCCGAGTCTTCGCGGCGACAGGCCAGAATCTTGGCGGAGCCATGCAAGCTTTCGAGCAGGAATTTGCCGCAGACCGAGCCGCGGCTGCGCGCCTTCGCGCAACGATGCCCCAGGCGGGCCACAAGCTACCGCGGCTTGCCCCTGGAGGAACTGGAGGTCACCCTCGTGGAAGTTCACAAGCACAGCGGCGATGTGCGCCGGTTGAGAGAGAAATACGACTCGATTCTGACTGAGGATGATGAGCGGCGCCGAGAAATTCGCGCTGATCAGGCCCGGGAATTCGACCGGATACAGCGGATGGGCCGCTGACACGACAGCCGGCGCGCTAGGCTATTGCAATGTGCTACTCCGCCATGACCGCAGCGTACCTCAGGGAACTGGAGCACATGGGCAAGCTCGACCGGGAGGGCATGGCCGAGTTGTACCGGCTGCGCCAGGGCCGCGGCAAGGTGTCAGTGCCCTTTGCGATGGACCGCAGCTTCGACAATCCGCGCGACGATTGGGAGCGCGAAATGCAGGCCTTGCGGGACGCCTGGCGCGCAGACCGTGAGCGGGAGTGGCAGGAAGAGCTATTCAAGCAATCACGGCACCTGGCCGATGTTGAGCGCATCCTGGCTAGCAAGCCGGACCAAGAAGCCTAAATGATCCCTCGTGCCTTAAAGATTTTTAGTATTGCCTACCTTATCGGTGGCTTGCTTACATGGGCAGGGGATATATATGGCGAAGCTCGTTATTATCGGGATGACTACTATGTTATATCGGCAATGGGACAAAGGCGGTTCGATAGTCAAAAATTCGTGTGGGCTATGGTAGACCACGCGATCCCTTGCATTCTCATTTGGCCTGCTATGGTCTACTTGAGTGTAAGCCTGCGCATGGGCTGGACCTGCAAGTCAGCGGAGCTTGGACGTTGTTGAGTCTTTCCCTGCGTCGTGCCGACTCGCCGAGAAGGATATCGAAGTAAGGTTGACGCCTGAGGGGCCCTCCGCCGACAAACTATTCGCCATCCCGGACGAGCGCGAACGGCCGTACTACGAGCACCGGCTGGCGGCCTGATTCCGGCTTCCGTAGACCGGATGGCTAGGCTGCTTGCCAAGGCTCTTATCCCTTAGATATTCTTGTTGCCGCAAAAAACGGGCGGTAGTTACACCCCGCTCAAGTACCGTTCTAATCAGTTG
>DATNCF010000595.1:0-2304 GCA_035571675.1 Burkholderiales bacterium
CATCGGCAAGGCGATCGACAGGCCGACGCTGATCCCGTCACCTTCGTAGGCGCCCCGGTTGGCCCCCTGCATGATGCCCGGGCCGCCGCCGGTGCAGATGAAAAGCATGTCCTCCGGGTCCTTGCCCGCGCTGTAACGCGCGACCAGTTTGCCGAAGGCGCGGGCCTTTTCGTAATAGTGGGAATTTCGCGCCAGCGCCCGGGCGCGCCGGACCAGCTCCTCGTCACCGCCGGCTTCGGCCGCTACCACCAGGGCGGCCGTCTCCTCCTCGCTGCGAAAACGGGCGCTGCCGAACACGACGATGGTGTTCTCGATGCCCATGGCCTGCTGCTCCAGGTCGGGCTTGAGCAGTTCCAGCTGGAACCGGATGCCGCGCGTTTCGCGGCGCAGCAGGAACTCCGGGTCGGCGAATGCCAGGCGGCCGGCGTCAGGGTCCAGCGGCAGGCCCGCGCTGGAGTGGGCCTGCAAGGTCGCCCAGGCGTCGGCCAGGCGCCGGTCATGTATGTTTCGGGTGGAAGCCATGCCATGATTTTGCGGCCAATCGCGCCGTTCTCCGGTATCCTTGCGTCCAAACAAGTACTTTGGGGGGACAGAGGTGGAAGAAACGGTATATCACGTCCTGCTCGAGGGCCGTACCGTTGGGCCTTACGACCGCAGGACGATCGTCGGAATGCGCATCAAGAAGACGCTGACCAGCGACCATGTGCTTATCAGTACGGACGGGGCCCAGCTCACGGTGGCAGACCTCATCGGGCAGCGCCCGGCCCAGCCATTCAATCCCGAGCGCAGTGGCGGCTTCTCGATCGTGCAGGCCACCTTTGCGGCCAGCCTGCTGGAAGTGGACGGGCCGGGTATGGCGATCCCGAAATTCAAGGACGAGATCCAGGCCCGGGTACAGGGCGACGTGCTGCGGCTTGCCGGCCGTTTCCGCCAAGGCCTCGGCTGGAAGGAGGGCCGCGTCAAGATCGTCCTCAAGGACGTGGTGCACGCGCGTGTGAAAGGCTCACAGATCGAGTTGTGGCTGCGCAACGCGCCGGAGACCCCGTTGCAGCGGATCGCGCTGGAGCTTTTCACGGTGGAAAGCGCGGGAGAATTGGCCGACTGGCTGCCGGCTGCCACGCCCTTCCCCGAACCGGCGTCGGCCACAACACCCACCGCGGCGGTCGCGCCGTCCTTGGTGGAGTCGCACGCCGGCCTGTGGGTGGCCGTGCTCGGCATTGCGATGGTGATGGGACTGATACTGATGGTGCTGGTGCTGCGGCGCGTTTAGCGCTGCCACTGCCGCCTCACGGCCTGGACTGCAGCCAGCGCAACAAGGGCTCGCGAGCGGGACCCAGATTCTTGTAGTCGAGCACGGCCTGGGACATCGAGGCCAGCGAGTCATGCAGCCGCCTCGCATTTCCGGGCGCCTGGACTGCCTCGGCCAGCGGTTGCAGCATCACGTGAATCGCGAAGATGGTTTGGCGCGTGCCGCGCCCGACCGGAAAAAAGGTCTGGCGCTCGGCGCGCAACCAGCATTGGCGCGCGAAGTCATCGGCATCGGTCGCAGCTGGCCACGCCTGGCGCGGTTGCCGGCGCGGATGCTGGTCGTGCCGCGGCGAAGGGCTGACGGTCCACACGAACCGTTCCCAGCAGTCGCCCGCTGTCACCAGCGCCACCAGCTGTTGCGAAGCGGCGAGCAGAGCGGCGTTGTCGGCTACGGGGCGGTGCAGCGAAGCGAAATCCAGGCCGAGCTTGTCCTCAGGGGCCCAGTGCGAAGGCACGCAAACGCACAGCCAGGGCAGGGTGCCGGTCGCGCCATCGAGAACGGCAAAATCCTCCTCGAAGCACAGCTCAAGCGGGGATTCGCAGCGCCTGTCCGTATTGATTCCCGATTCAACGCCGCGCGCCACGATCGCATCCAGCGCCGGCCCTGGATCGAACCCGGCGACGCACTGGCGCGACTGGCCCGCCGCGAACACTGCCTGCTTTTCGCGAAACAGCGAGCCGCCAGGATCCAATGGTGTCAGCCGCGCCGCCTGCGCGGCAATGCGCCGCAGGCCCGGCTGCATCCGGAACGGCACCTGGATGTTGCTGAAGTCGAAGTCCATCCGGTCAGATGTAAAAAAGGCTCCTTGCGGAGCCTTCGATCGTAGTGCGGACGGCCGGTCCAGATGGCTCTAGACGCGCCTGCGGTATTCGCCGGTACGCGTGTCGATTTCCACCTTGTCGCCCTGCGCCACGAAAATCGGAACACCGACTTCGAAGCCTGTGGCGATCTTGGCGGGCTTGAGCACCTTGCCCGAAGTGTCGCCCTTCACGGCC
>DATNCF010000596.1:0-8192 GCA_035571675.1 Burkholderiales bacterium
CGCCCATGGCCTGGCCCATGCCCAGCAGAAGCGCGAACCCCACCAGGAAGGGCACGCTGGAAGACAACGAGAAGCCGAAATAGCCCGTGCCAAGGATGGTCAGCGCCAGGATGAGCATGCGCCAGGGCGGCAGGCGCCGCACGATGTAGGGCAGGAACACGCGCACGCCCAGGGTGGTGATGGAGATGCAGCCGGTGAGCATGCCGATGGCGGCGCTGGACAGGCCGATCTGCGCGCCGTGCAGCGGGGTGAGGAAGGAAAACAGCGTCCACGAGGCCTCGAACATCGCGCCGACGATATAGACCTCGCGCAGCAGCGGCGAGCGCAGCAGGTCGAACACCTCGAGCAGGCGGCGCGGCTTAACGGCCGAGCCCTTGCGGGCGGACCCTTCAGGCAGGGGCAGGCGGCGCGTGCCGATGACGACCAGCGCCGCCAGCGGGATCACCGCCTGCCAGGCATAGGTCAGCGGAAAGCCCAGGTACTCGATGGACAGGCCCGAGCACACCGGCGCGGCCAGCGCCGCCGTCGAGAAGCCCAGCGCCGAGAGGCTGTAGCTCGAAGCCAGCTCCTCGGGCGGTGAGAAGGTGCCCACCAGTTGCTGGTGGGCGATGATCCAGGCGTTGTTGGCGATCCCGGCAAAAATCGCCATGCCGAACAGAACGGCCATGCCGTGATCGATGAACCCGGCCGCCCCGCACGCCACGAGCGTGGCGCAGGCCATCATCATGGGTTGGCGCGGCCCATGCAGGTCGATGCGCCGGCCCACGCCCAGTGACAGCAGCATGGGGAACAGCGACACCATGGCCCCGAGCAGGCCGATCTGCAGGCGCGGCGCGTCCTGGCGCACGGCGTCCAGCAGCACCGAGAAACGCATGCCGCCGAAGGCCAGGCTGTTGAGCGCGGTCATGAGCACGAGCAGCCGCAGCCGTCCCCTTCCTTTCTCTGGACCCGTCATGCCTTGCGCGTGGGTTTCAAATGCACCGGCCTGGGTGCCGAAAATGGCGCCAGAGACTCGGGCGGCAGCGTCTCGGGCCGTAGCCACTTGGGTAGCGGCTACGCGGCGCGGGCTTGAAAGCGGGAAGGGCGCGCTTTCCAATGGCGGGAGTCAAAGAGGGGGTAGGCACTCCTCTGCGGCTCGACGCGGACTACTTGACGGCCTGAAGCGCCGCGATGCGCTCCTCGATGGGCGGGTGGCTGGAGAACAGCGCCATGAAGCCCGGACGGTCGGTGATGCCGGCGTTCTGCACCGACTGCGGCAGCGCCCCCGGCTCCAGGCCGCCCAGGCGCTGCAGCGCCGCCACCATGGGGCCGGGCGAGTGCAGCAGGCGCGCCGAGCCGGCGTCGGCGCGGAACTCGCGCTGGCGCGAGAACCACATGACGATGATGGAAGCCAGGATGCCGAACACGATCTGGCACACGATCACTGTGACGTAAAACCCCGGCCCGATGCCGCGCTCGGTCTTGAACACCGCGCGGTCGACAAAGTAGCCCACCACGCGCGACAGGAAAATCACGAAAGTGTTGACCACGCCCTGGATGAGCGTGAGCGTGACCATGTCGCCGTTGGCGATGTGGCTGATCTCATGGGCCAGCACGGCCTCCACTTCCTGGCGCGACATGGACTGCATCAGCCCGGTTGACACGGCCACCAGCGAGTCGTTCTTGAAGGCTCCGGTGGCAAAGGCATTGGGCTCGCCCTCGTAAATGGCGACCTCGGGGCGGCCGATGCCGGCCGCGTCGGCCAGCTTGTGCACGGTGTTCACCACCCAGTACTCGGTGGAGCCCTCGCTGCCGTCGATGACGCGCGCGCCGGTGGACCACTTGGCCATGGGCTTGGAAATGAGCAGCGAAAAAATCGAGCCGGCGAAGCCTACCACCAGGGAAAAACCCAACAGCACGCGGTAGTCCAGGCCGTTTTCGGTCATGAACCGGTCGAGGCCGGTCACGCTGAGAATGATGGACAGCAGGACCATCACCGCCAGGTTGGTGGCCAAAAACAAAACAATGCGCTTCATGAAACAGGTCTCCCACGGATGAGCAGTGTGCTGGTAGGCAGGGTGACGAGGCCTCTCCCTCCGGGAGAGGTGGAAAAAACCAAGTACACCGAGCGCTGACCGGAATTTTCCCGGCACTTCACCAGCCGCTCTTTGACCCCATTGTATCTGGGGACGTTCCCTGCTGCGCTCAAGGGGCGAACCTGCCAGCGGTCACGGCTAGCGCCAACTCATGCTCGATCGGCCACGGTTCGCCGCAAAGTTGGGCGGCAATGAGTTCCGCGCCCAGCGGCGCCCAGACCAGTCCGCGCGCGCCCAGTCCGGTAGCGACGTAGAGATTGTGCTCGTTACCCAGTGGTCCAAATATCGGCAACCGGTCGGGTGTCACGGTGCGGAACGCCGCGCGCCCTTGCAGTGCGGCGGGATCGAGGCTTTCGCAAAAGCCCGGCAATTGCGCTTCGATGCGCGCCATGTTGGCCGCGTGGTCGGCGCTGCGCACCGCGAGGTCCATGTCCCCCGGCTGGAAGCCGGCGCCGATGAGAATGCGGCCGTCGGGCAGCGGCAGGGCGTGCGCCTCGCCGGTGACCGCGGCATCGAGCCGGCGCGGCGGAAGGACGGTGACTTGTCCGCGGATGGCTTCCAGCGCGAGATAGCGCGCCTGCTCGAAATTCCTTGCGTCGACGGCGTTGGCGATGACGGCCACCTGGGCGCTTGCCAGCGTGCTGCCGTTGCCATCCAGCGCGCGCCAGTGTCCGGCACGGTGTTCCAGCCGCGCCGCGTCGGTGTTGAAGTGCGTATTCACCTTTGCGGCCGCGAGATTGGCCGAACAGAGCTCGGCCGGTGCCAGCGTCACTCCGTCCGGCAGCCACAGGCCCGGCCGGCTTACGCTTCTGCCGGCACGCGCGGCACTTTCCGTCGCGTCTGCATAACTGGCGAGTTCAGGCGGCACGCCCAGTTCATCCAGCAGGCGCGCGAACCGTTCCGCATCGCGTTCATCGCGCCCCACGCGCAGCACGCCGCGCGAGACCAGGCGCACACCTTCGCCCAGCGCATGGAAGTGGCGCAGGGCGTAAAAGAACGCCGCGCGCGAAAACCGCGCATTGGCGCCGTCGGCAAGGTTGAGCAGCGGCGCCGCGAGGCCGAGCGGATTGCCCGAGGCGCCGCGCGCCGGCGCCGGCGCGCGTTCCAAGAGGTCGACGCTCCAGCCGCGCGCGGCCAGGCGCTGGGCGCAGGCCGTGCCGGCGAGGCCCGCGCCCAGCACCAAGGCGTGGCGCGCATCCCCGGCGTTGCTGTCAGCGGCAGCGCTCTCGAAGACCCCGGCCAGCATGTCACGCTTGGCGCCGAAACCGGGTCGCTTCTCCACGCGGAAGCCGGCGGAAGTCAAGCCGTCGCGCACGCCCGACGCCACGCTCCAGGTGGCGACGGTGGCGCCGGGCGCGCACAGCCTGGCCAGGGCGGTGAACACCGCCGGCGTCCACAGTTGCGGGTTTTTCGCCGGCGCGAAGCCGTCGAGGTAGAGCGCGTCGGCCCGAGCAACCAGTTGCGGCAGCAGCGCCTGTGCATCGCCGAACAGCAGCGTCAGCGTGATGCGCCCGGCGGGCGAGGAAAAATGCAGGCGATGGAATCCGCGGATGAGAGGGGGCCAGGCGGCCCGCACGGCACGCAGACGTGCGGCGTGTTCGACGCGGCCGGCATGCGCCCGCGCCAAGTCGGCCCCGGAGAACGGTTGGGCTTCCACCGACACGTAGTGAAGCGCCTCGCAGCGCGCCGGGTCGTCTTCCCAGGCTCGCCACGTCTCAAGAAAATTCAATCCCAGCCCGAAGCCGGTTTCGACGATGGTGAACCCGCGGCGCCCACGCCAACGGCCGGGCAGGCCGTTGCCTCGTATGAAAACATGGCGCGCCTGTTCCGCTCCGCCGTCGGCCGAGTGGTAGACGTCTTCGAACCGGCGGGAATAGGCCACGCCGCGCGTGTCGAGTTCCAGCGCGGCGGGGGAGAGCGAAATTCTTTTGTCGGGCATCACACGATGTTAATTCAGCATCATCCCCAGGCGGGCTGTCGCATAATGGCGCTACGTTATTTCATGCCCGGACCCTGATCTCGGCGCCATGACTTTTAGAATTGGTGTAGACCTCGGCGGCACGAAAACCGAGATCATCGCGCTCGATGCATCCGGCCGTGAGCGGCTACGCCGGCGCGAGCCTACGCCGCGCCACGCCGCCGCCGATCGCGACTATGCCGCCAAGCTCGATCTCATCGCCGAACTGGTGCAATATGCCGAAGGCGAGCTGGCGGCCGAATCTAGCAGGTTGCCGAGTATCGGTATTGGGACGCCTGGCGCCATCTCGTCCGCCACCGGCCGCATCAAGAATTCCAACTCCACGAGCCTGATCGGGCAGCCGTTTAAAGAGGACATCCAGCGCCGGCTGGGACGCACCGTACGCGTGGCCAACGACGCCAATTGCTTCGCCCTGTCCGAAGCTGCGGACGGCGCCGGCGTGGGCGCGGCCGTGGTGTTCGGCGTCATCCTGGGCACGGGCGTGGGTGGTGGCATCGTGGTGCACGGCCGGGTGCTGGATGGCGTGAACGGCGTTGCCGGCGAATGGGGACACAATCCACTGCCCCTGCCCGAGCCCGGCGACCTGCCGTTGCGGCCGTGTTATTGCGGACGCGCCGGCTGCATCGAAACCTATCTCAGCGGGCCGGCGCTGGAACGGGACCACGCTTTGGCCGCGTCGCGGCTCGACGCCCGCAACAATCTGTTGGCGCCCAGCAACGACCTGCTGGGCGCCAAAAACGAGCTGCTAAACGCAGCGGCCATCGCGGCGCGCGCCGAAGCGGGCGATGCGGCTTGTGAAGCCACGCTGGCGCGCTACGAGCGGCGTCTGGCGCGTGCGCTGGCCACGGTCATCAACCTGCTCGACCCGGACGTCATTGTGCTGGGCGGGGGGCTGTCCAATCTTGCGCGGCTGTACCGCAACGTGCCGCGGCTGTGGGGGCGGCATGTGTTTTCCGACCGGGTGGACACGCGGCTGCTGCGCAACGTCCATGGCGACTCCAGCGGCGTGCGCGGCGCGGCCTGGTTATGGCCGGCGTAAGGGTCATGCCCCCTGTCGTCCCCCAGTGACAGCGCAGGGGCTTGATTTATCGCCGCTTGGGGGAACTTTTTTGTAAAACGTCGCATCATGGAGACAAAATTGCCCGGTCGGGTATGGAACGAAGGGGCGGAGCATTGATTTCTTGGGGGAATTTTTTATGGCATGGCCCTTGCGAACCAGCATGCGAAACCATTGCCAGGGTACCTGGTCCGATCGGCGCATGGGACAAGGTGGTCGCCGCAATGGCCAGCCTTCATCGTGTGCGGTGCAAGAAGGGGACCAAAATGAAAAAGTTTGCCGTTCTGCTGGGGATAGTCATTGCGGTTTCATTGGAATGCCGGCCGGGCATGGCGCGGGAACACGGCGTGGCTCAATACCACGCCATTCGGGTTGCCATGAATTCAACCTTGCCGCGCGCGGAGCGCGCGCCGGCGCGGCCCCAAGGACAAGGAGATAGCCGCGCCCCCGCCGGTGGCATCAACACCAGCGACTACGTCATCGCCCACCTCATGACCATCGGCCAATATCGCAGCGACGAGAGCGGGGCCGGTCCGGCTGCCGCCAAGCGCAATGCGGATGGTTAATCGGGGCAGGTTAAGCCCCGCACTCGGGCGCAACGCCGCAACCCGGCGTGCAAAAGCGGGGAGCCGCATCAAGGCCGGTGCCGCGATAGCGGCAACCGCGGTGGTCCTCGCCGCCTGCACCAGCACCCGCTACTCCGAATCGGACGCTGTGCCGGCGACGCCTTCGCCGGCGGCGAGCGCGCCTTCTGCTCCCACCCAGGACTTGGCGCAACGCGGCGTCCCCGCCGCGCCGGCCACGGCACCGGTGTTTCCGGCGCTCACGCTGAACGGCTACAAGCGGCAGGTGGCCGAGAGCATTTATCGCCAGAACGCCGAGCGGCTGTTCGAGGGCGCGCCGCCGCCCATGTTGAAATCCGTCATCGTGCTCAACATCGGCATCAGTCCCGAGGGGCACCCGGTGCGCGTGTCGGTGATGCGCTCCAACGGCTACCGCGAGCTGGAGCGCGTGGCCATGGATAGCGTGCGCCGCTCGGCGCCGCTGCCCGCGCCCAGCCGGTTCGTCATGGCCAGGAACGGCACGGCCGAATTCGTGGAAACCTGGCTGTTCCGCGACGATGGCCGCTTCCAGATCCGCAGCCTGGCCGAGGCGCAGGCCACGTCCGACCCCGACGATTAATGCCGTCGCGGTTCGCCGCGAGCGCAGGCTCAGTGGCCCTGCAGCCAAGCCCTGAGCGTGTGCTTGTCCGGCAGGCGAGCAAGACCTTGGCGATGTCGCGCGAGCGCCGCTAGGCGCCGGCGTAGCTTAGCCGAGCGTCTGCGGTAACGATGCAATCCCGGTCGGCGAAGGCGCGGGCCGCATGCCGCAGGGCGGTGGGGAAGGTTGGTGCATAGCGGCGCGGGGATATCCATGCCCTGGATCCGGGCTACTTCCGCGACTCCAGCGTGTACCCGCCGCGCGTGGCGCTGTCGTCAATGGCGGCCATGCCCTCCAGCATCAGGCCGTAGCCCTGGTTGGCGATGAGCAACTGGCGCAGCACATGGGTGAAGGCCACGCGCGTGTAGCGCAGCACCAGCGGCGATTGCTTGGCGAGTTGGCGCGCCAGTTCCCAGGCGCGCGGCAGCACCTTGTCCTTGGGAAGCACCTCGTTGACCATGCCCCATTCCAGCGCCTGCCTGGCGCCGACTTCCTGCCCGGTAAGCATGAAGTAGCGCGCGCGCAGCGTGCCCATGATGACCGGCATCACCAGGTGCATGCCGTCGCCGGGCACCAGCCCATTGACGAAGTGGCCCGAGTCCGAAATGACCGTGGTGTCGGAGGCGATCACCATGTCGGACAGCAGCGCCGTCTCGCAATGCCGCCACACCGGGCCGTTCAGGGCGCAGATCACCGGGGCTTCGACTTCCAGCAGATTCTTGAGCAGGCCGCGCGTGACGAAATGCGCCGACTCCCAGCCGCGCGCCGTGGTGTTGGGAAAGGTGTCGGGCGAGCCCTTGGGGCCGTTGAACTCCTCGCCCGAACCGGTGAGGATGACGATCCGCGTAGCGGTGTCCAGGGCGATGTCGGCGAAGCAGTCCTTCATCTGCGCCACGGGCTCCGCGCCCCAGCGCAGGCTGCCACCGTTGGTGTGCAGGGTCATCTGCAGGATGCCGTCCTCGCGCTCCAGCTTGATGTTGCTGTAGCTGTTCTGGTAGTCGCTCAGTTTTTTTGCCATGAATTTCTCCGGTCAAATCAGCACTGTTTGGCGAGTGGCGCGTCCATGGCTAGCGTGTGCGTCCTTTTGGTTTGGGACGGGGGACGATGCCGTACAGCAGCGAATCGATGCTCATGCGGCCCACTTCCCCGGCGCTCAACGCGCCGCCAGGCTTGAACCAGCGGGTGGTCCAGGTGATGGCGCCGGAGAGGTTGGAGGTCACGATGCGCGGATCAGTCCGGGCAATCGAGCCGTCATTCATGCCGCGTTCCACCACGGAGCGTATCTTGACCCAGATTTCGCGCTCCAGGCCGAGCAGCTCCTTGCGCCTCGCCTCGGGCAGGGGGCCCTCCCCGATCAGGGTGGCGCAGCGGCTGAACACGTTGAGGGATTGCTCGGCGCATTTCACCATGATGGCCTCGAGCACGTCCCGGCCGCTGCCCGGGACGGCATACAGTTCGTTCACGGCCGCGCGCACGTTCGACAGGCCGCGGTGCATGCAGCGGTACAGGATTTCGTCCTTGCTCTTGAAATAGTAGTAGAGCGTGGACTTGGTCATGCTCAGGCGCTCGGCGATGTCGTCCAGCGAGGTGGCGTGGTAGCCGTTTTCGCAGAACGCGGCGGCGGCCACCGACAGCACGGCATCGCGCTTCAGGTCGCCGGCCTGGCGCCGGTAGCGCAGCGGCAGCCAGGGTTCCTCCGCTTGGGGCTTGGGGGTGCCGGCGCGCCGCTTGGCCTTCGATGCCCGGGGTTGCGCGTTGCGGGCCATCATTTCCGGCCCTGGATGTATTTTCGACTCGCGAGTCATAATTCAGGTTAGCACGCGAATCCGGGCCGCGGCAACCCGGCGGCCCCGTGGCCGCCGCAACGGAACCTAGGCCTGCC
>DATNCF010000597.1:0-3154 GCA_035571675.1 Burkholderiales bacterium
GTTCGCCTCGTCCGGCGATTTCGACGGACAGAAGGCGCGCGGGCTGCTGCAGTGCCCGACGTGCGGCAAGGCTTCCATCGAGAAGCTGCCAACAGCCAAGATAGGCAAATCAGAACCGACAGCTGTGGTGCCGCGCGAACAGAAGTCGGATCACATTCACGCCGGCAAAGCGGCGGCTGCGCCTGCGTCAGGCCAGCCCGTGGGCATGCCCTCGCCCGAGCAGGTGCAGAAGGTCATTGACTACCTGCTCAGCAACAGTGAAAACGTGGGCAAGAAGTTCGCCGAAGAAGCAAGGCGCATTCACAGGGAAGAAGCTCCGGCGCGCAGCATACGCGGCATAGCCACAAAGGAAGAAACCGAGGAGTTGCTGGAAGAGGGTATTCCAGTGCTGCCTCTCCCGGTCCCGCCGCAAGGCGAATGGCACTGACGGACCGCGATAGAATCAAGCTTGCTCGCTGGACGCAACGCAGGCTCGTTACATCACTTGGAACGTGTCCCCTCTCCCTCGATCCCTCTCCCGGAGGGAGAGGGAAGCAAACCTCCGCTCGGATAGCCGCCTTTACGCGGCGCTCAACTCTAGCAACACCGTTAAACCAACGGACGTTGAGCTTTCAAGTCTTCTCGATTTTGCTTAATCCACTGCGCAGATAGCTTCTCCTGCAGCGAGTTCTGTTTCAGCCGATCTGAAAGCGCATGAAAGTCCACAGTGTCCAACGGTTGATCCTGGTTAAAGCAGGAAAACACATACGACACTTTTCCGGTTGTTGGATCGCGCTGCGGCTGTAAACATTGTGCGCAAATCTCCTTCATCATGCACTGCATAGGCGAATTTATTGAACCGATTGCCAAATGTTGCGCTTTGACGTGGGCGCGCAGCACGTCGTGGCGCGCCCGGCCCACCGCCGACATCATGCGGTCCGAACCGATGGCGATGATGCGGTCGGCCTCCAGCATCTTGATGGGCTGGTTACCCAGCCGCCCGGCGGCGTAGGCCTCCATGGCCTGCACGATATTGCCCACGAAAGTCTTGTCCTGAGGCCGGCCGGGCTTGAAGCCGGGCTGTTCGTCGCAGCACCACACAATGACGTCGGCCGCGGCCTCGATCTCGGCCACCTTGTAGCGGTCGATGACCTTCTTGTAGCCGGCGAAGTACAGCACCTTCGAGCCGGCGGCGCGGAAGGCCTGGCCGATCGAAAACAGCACGGCGTTGCCGAGGCCCCCGCCCACCAGCAGCGCGGTCTCGTTGGGCGCGATGTGCGTGGGAGTGCCGGTGGGGCCCATGAGGATGACGCGCTCGCCGGGTTTCAGCATGGCGCACAGGTCGGAGGAACCGCCCATTTCCAGGACAATCACCGACACCAGGCCCTTGTCGCGGTCCACCCAGGCCCCGGTGAGGGCGAGGCCCTCCATCTGCATGCGCGTGGCGTGGCCCTCGTGCTGGATGAGCGGCGAGAGCATTTCGTAGTTCTGCAGGCGGTAGAACTGGCCCGGCTCGAATTTCTGCGCCGCCAGCGGCGCGCGCACCACCACTTCCACGATGGTGGGGGTGAGGCGCTCCACGCGTTCCACGCGCGCCAGCAGCTTGTCGGACAGGCCGTCGAAGAAGTCCTTCGACGAGGCGGCGTTCGCGGCCGAGCGCTTCGCCAGCACGCGCGACACCGCCGGGTAGCCCTGGCGCGCCGAGCCCATGGCTTTCACCACGTTGCCGAAGTAGGAGGGATGCAGGTCGCCGAAGAAGCTGATGAAGCGGCCGTCGCCCAGCTTCGACAGCAGCACGTCCGCCTTCTCGGGCTTGGACAGCGAGAACTGCGGCTTTACCGCCTCGCCCGCCTCGTCACAGGCGCGGAAATACTTGCCGTCCAGGCTGAAATGAGCCTCGTCCTCGCGCGCCAGCACGGTGTTGGGCTGGGTGCCGGCGGCCACGAACACGGTGCGCGCCGGCAGGAAGTACTCGGCCGTCTCGTCCGACGTGCCCACCGCGCCCGAGGGCTGCTTGCGGAAATTGATGCCGCGCACAGCGCCGTAGTCGTCGAGGTCGATGGCGGCCGGCGTGAGGCCTTCCTCGAACACAATGCCTTCCTCCAGCGCCTTTTCCACTTCCTCGTGGTTGAGGGTGTAGGAGGGGCTGTCGATGAGCCGGCGGCGGTAGGCCACGGTGACGCCGCCCCATTCGTGCAACAGCTCGATAATGCGCGGCGCGCGCTTCTCGGCCGCCGCCTTTTGGCGCTCGTCTCTGATCGCGCGGCCGTGGGCGAGGAATTCCTCGGCGTTCTCGCGCTCCTCGTCCGACCAGCGCGCGCGCACCGTCTCTTCATCGCTATCCGCTACGAGTGCTTCATAGCGGGTGAGGAACTTCTCCACCTGCACGGTATAGTAGGCCAGCGATTCGGTGGCCGTGTCGATGGCGGTGAGGCCGCCGCCGATCACCACCACGGGCAGGCGCAACTGCATGTTGGCCAGCGAATCCAGCTTGGCCGCGCCGGTGAGCTGCAGCGCCATGAGGAAATCGGAGGCGGTGCGCACGCCGCGCGCCAGGCCGTTGGGAATGTCCAGCACCGTGGGCTTGCCCGCCCCCATGCACAGGGCGATGTGGTCGAAGCCCAGCGCCTGCGCGTCTTCCACGCCGAGGGTGCCGCCGAAGCGCACGCCGCCGTAAAGGGCGAAATCCGCGCGCCGTTCCAGCAGCAGCCGGATGACCTTCAGGAAGTTCTTGTTCCAGCGCACCGTGATGCCGTACTCGGCCACGCCGCCGAAGCCCGCCATGACCCGCTCGCCCAGCTTCTCGTACAAGGCATTCACGTCGTGGATGGGGGCGAAGGGCACGCGCCGGCCTTCGCCGTCCACGCCCGACAGCTCAGGGGGCAGCGGCTCGATTTTCAGGCCGTCGACGGCGGCGATGGTGTGGCCTTCGTTGAGCAGGTAGTGCGACAGGGTGAAGCCCGCCGGCCCCAGGCCCACCACCAGCACCTTCTTGCCCGTGGGCTCGGCCGGGTAGGGGCGGCGGATGTTGAGCGGGTTCCAGCGCGTCAGCAACGAATAGATCTCGAAGCCCCACGGCAGTTCGAGCACGTCCTTGAGCGTGCGCGTCTCGGCCTCGGGAATGTTCACCGGCTCCTGCTTCTGGTAGATGCAGGCCTTCATGCAGTCGTTGCAG
>DATNCF010000598.1:0-8209 GCA_035571675.1 Burkholderiales bacterium
CGTGTCCGAGAAACGCAGCGCATGGCCCATGTCGCGCGCTCGGCCGTACTTGGCATGGGTGTACTCCACCACGCGGCCCAGGCGCACGTTGTCGTCGTCCGTAAAGTAACTGGTGTTGCGGCTCGCCACGGGGACTTCGCAGGGCACGCCGGCGCGGCGCAGCACCGCCAGCGCCGCTTCCGTGGAGCGCGCCGCGAACCACGCCTCAAGCAGCCCGGCCAGGGCTCCCGCATGGGTGCGCCGCGCCATCGCATCGGCAAAGCGTGCATCGCGCGCCAGCGCCTCCAGGCCGGGCAGTTTGGCAACGGCGCGCCATTCGCGTTCGGTGCCCGCCGTCATGCACAGCCAGCCGTCGGCGCTGCGATACAGGCGGCACAGCGGGCCGAAGCCGAACTGCCCGCTGCTCACGTCGAAGCGGTACAGCGGCTTGCCCGCGGTATCGACAATGGCCTCGCAGGCCATGAGCAGGGTGGAGTTGAGGAGCGAACCTTCGAGGTACACGCCGCGCCCGGTGCGGTCGCGATGGGCGAGGCCCATGAGCATCCACACCGCGCCCAGGCAGCCGTTGACGAAATCCTCGTTGGTCACGGTGTAGCAGGGCTTGTTGCCCGGGCCCGCGGCCTGCGACATGACGCCGGCCATGCCCGAGAGCATGGGCGCGAAGGCCTGCAGGTGCACGCTCGGGCCCGTGGAGCCGAAGCCCGGCGCATACAGGTACACGAGGTCGGGCTTGATGGCGGCGAGGCGCGCGTATTCGAGACTCAAGCGCTCGGCCGCGCCCGGGCGCATGTTGTGGGTGACGATATCGGCCGCGGCCACCAGCTCGTGCACGATGGCCTGCCCTTCCTTGGATTTCAAATCCACGGCCAGGTCGCGCTTGCCGCGCTGCGCGGCGCGAAAGGGTCCGTCCGAGCCGCGCATGGCGTCGCCGGCCGGGGTTTCGACCTTGATGACATCGGCGCCGAGGTCGGCCAGGATGCGGGCCCCGTAAGGGCCGGCGAAGAAGGCGCCGAAGTCCAGGATGCGGATGCCTTGCAGGGGATGGCGCAGCATCTTTCCATGCGCGGACACGGGGACTGCAGCCGTCCGGGCCGGCAGGTCCGAAAGTTCGTCCCGCACCTCGGCGTCATGCTCACCCGCGCGCGGGGCCGGCCTTGTGACGCGGGGCGGCGCCTGCGGGCATTTGAGCACCGGGCCCACCACGCGGATCGCGCCCAGGTCGGGATCGTGCATGGTCACGACGGTGCCCTCCAGCACCACCTGCGGATCGTTGTAGATCACGCCCGAATCGTCCACGGGCAATGCTGCGATATCGGCCCTGGCGAACAACTCGAGCCAGTGCGCGCGCGGCTTCCCGGCGATGATGCGCGGCACTTCGCGCTCCACCACCTCGGCTTCTTCGCGGCCGAGGGGCGAGCGTTCCTCGCCGGGCGCGAGCCTGGGCACCCTGTCCGCGAGCCCGAGCAGCGCCATGGCCTCCTGCCACTTGCCCACCGGACCGGTGTGCAACTGCATGTACTTGCCGTCGCCACAGCGCAGCCCGCCGAGCTGCAGCAGGTTGCGCATGAACAGCCGTCCGGTGGGCGGCGTGGTCTTGCCCTTGTCGCAGCACCGCTCCGACCAGTACCAGTTCATGGTGTTGAGCAGCACCGCTCCATCAGCCAGCGATGTGTCGACGCGCTGGCCGCGCCCGGTGATGGAACGCGCGCGCAGCGCCGCCAGTCCGCCGATAACGGCGAGAAAGGCCGCGCCGTAGCTCGACACGGGCAGCGCGTTGTAGTGGGGCCCGGAGCGCGCGCCCTGCTGTTCGTCCTGCAGGCCCAGCCAAGCGTCCACCAGGCCTTCGTAGGCAGGCTCGTCGCGCCGCGGGTGGTCAAGGCCATAGCCGGAGATGGACACCACCACGAGATGCGGAAGCCGGCGCCGAAGTTCAGCCTCGCCCAGGCCCAGGCGTTCCAGCGTGCCGGGACGAAAGCTTTCGATGAGCAGGTCGGCCGTGGCCAGCAGCGACAACAGGAACTCGCGTCCGGCCGCGCTCTTGAGATCGCCGATCACCGAGCGCTTGCCGCGGTTCCACACGTGATAGGCGGGCAGGCTGCGGTACGGATCGCCGCCCGGCGGCTCGACGCGAATGACGTCGGCGCCGTTGTCGGCGCACAGCATGGTGGCGACCGGGCCTGCGATGCCGCGCGTGAGGTCGACTATCCTCAGCCCCGACAGCAGGGATGCCGGCGTCGCGGCACCCGCAGCGGCCTTGCCGCCGGCACTCATTTCGGCTCGATTTTCCCCAGCTTAGCGGCCGCGGCGCGCGCGGCCGTGTCGTCGGCCACCACCTTGGCCAGCTCCTGGGGCGTGGAGCCCACCAGTTCCATGGCCAGCTTGCTGGCCGTCTCCTGCGCGGCGGGCTGCTTCACCCAGTCCTGCGCGGCCTGCGACACGCGCGCCACGATGGGCACCGGAGTCCCGGCCGGCGCAAACAGGCCGTACCACACCGCGGCGTCGATATCGATGCCGTTTTCGCGGAAGGTGGGCACCGACGAAGCGTCGCGCATGCGCGCGGGCGCGGCCACGGCCAGGGCGCGCACCCGCCCGTCCTTGATGGCCGGCACGAAGCTGCCGTACAGGCTGAGGGTGAGATGCGATTCGCCCGAGAGCATGGCGGCGGTGAGCGCCTGGGCGCTGGCGTAGGGGATCATGGTGTAGTCGATGCCGGCCTTCTGCGCCAGCACCAGCCCGTACAGGTGTCCGGGCGCGTTGGTGATGATGCCGAAGTTCACCTTGCCGGGATTGGCCTTGGTGTAGCTGATGAGCTCGGGCAGGGTCTTGGCGGGCAGCGACGCCGTGGCGAGCAGCGCCAGCGGATAGCGCACCAGCAGCGACACGGGCGTGAGGTCGCGCGCAGCGTCGAAGCCGCTGTCCTTGATGAACAGCGCGAAGGAGGTGAGCGCGTCGTAGCCCATGAGCAGGGTGTAGCCGTCGGGCGCGGCGCGCTTCACGTCGTTGGAGCCGATCAGGCCGCCGCCGCCGGCGCGGTTCTCCACCACCACCGGCTGGTTCCAGCGCTTGCCCAGGTAGTCGGCCACCAGGCGCGTGGTCACGTCGCCGCTGCCGCCCGCGGCAAAGGGCGCGATGATGTGCACGGGCTTGGCCGGGTAGTCCTGAGCCCGCGCGATGTTAAACGTGGCGGCCGCCAGCGCCAGGCCTCCAACGATCAGGCCGACATTCAGTTTGCGCATGGTTCCTCCTCCAGTGTTCGAACGGCTACTTTTTGCCGGCCTTTTTCTTTTCCTCGTCGCCCAGGACGCGCGCGATCATGGAGTCCTGCGCCTTCTGGCGCTGGTTGCTGAAGTCGGGCTGGTTGGCCGTCACCCAATCGTAGGACTTGCGCCGCGATTCCAGGGCCTTGGCATAGTGCGGCATGACGTAGCGCGCGTACAGCTCGTAGGAGCGCTTGGTGGCTTCCCAGTCGGCGCAGTTCTTCGCCAGCATGAGCAGCATGCCGAAATCGCCCTGCTTGGCGTACAGCCGGTCGATGGCGGCGATGGCATCGTCGGGCGTGCCGATCACGCCCACCTTGTTCTCGATGTACCACTTGACCGGGTCGGCATCCTTGGGCAGCGAAAGGCGCGGCATATTGTTGTTGTAGTAGTCGATCCACTCGCGCAGGCCGAAGCGCATGTTCTCCATGGCTTTCTCGCGCGTGTCGGCAAGGTGCATGGGCATGACCAGGCGCAGCCGGCGCGGGTCCATGGTGCGGCCGTGCTCGGCGGCCACGGCATTGGCCATTTTCCAGTTCACGTCCAGGGCGTCGTAGCCTGAGGTGATGTTGGCCGCCACGCACAGCATGGACATGTCGTATTTGCCGGCGAGGCGCCCGCCCGAGGGCGTGACGGCGCTCGCCACCGACAGTTCGGGCAGCGGCTGGCTGTAGGGCTGCAGGTGCACGTGGGCGTCCACGAGGTTGTACGAACCGTACTTGCTCCTTTCCGTCACCCATTCGCCCTTCATGAGGCGGATGAGCACGTCCAGCTCTTCGGCGAAACGGTCGCGCTGCTCGGCAATGTCGATGCCCAGCATCACCGCGTCCGAGGCCAGCAATCCAGGGCCGAAGCCGAACATGCAGCGCCCCATGGTCTGGTGGTCGAGCTGGATGCAGCGGTTGGCCGTCATCAACGGGTTGTGATAGGGCAGCGAAATGACCCCGGTGCCGAAGCGCAGGCGCCGGGTGCGCTCGGCGGCGGCGGCGATGAACAGCTCCGGCGAAGCGATGATCTCCATGCCGGCCGAGTGGTGCTCCCCCACCCAGACCTCGTCGTACCCCAGGTCATCCAGGAGTTCGCACAGTTGCAGGTCGCGCTGTATGCATTGGGTGGGGTTCTCGTTCATGCCGTGGAAGGGCACGACAAAGACGCCGTGGCGCAGCGGAACACTCATGAATCACCTTCTCCTTGTTGAGTCGGGCGTCGCCGCGCCCTGAAAAATACGCCGTCCTACCTCGGCCGAGGACAGGAGGTCTCGTCGGGCTTGGGATAAGCCTTGCAGTTGTCGGCGGCTTCGGGGCTGATGGGCCGCGCTTTCCGCACCACGCTGCCCGGAGGAGCGGGCTTGCCGTCGATCAGCGGCGGCTGCGGGACGTTCGGGTCGGAGGGCGGCGCGGTGCCGACGGTCCGGTTGCCCCCTATGCGGTAGGACTCGAAGCAGGCCGAGCTTTCGTTGTACCGCGCCCACTGGTCGGCGCAACCCAGTTTTTTGTTGGTATCCTCGGCCGTCGCCGACGGCTGGCTCAGCGCGGCGGCTTCCCGCTTCGAGCGCAATTGCTCCAGGCGGCCCTTGTCCTGGTTGGCGCGCTGCTGCGCCGCGCGGAGATCTTCCGCCGAAGGCACATCCTGCGCCGCGACCAGCTTGGCCACTTTCTTGTACTTGTCAGGCACGGTGTCGCCGTAGTGCACCTTGCCTTTTTCATCCACCCACCGGTAGACATCGGCCGCCGCGGCGGCACCTGCAACGGCGCACAGCGCGAGGAGCACAAGCATGCGCCGAAAGGGACGCCAGGGGCAGGAAGTCATGTCGGCCATGTTACGCCAACCCCAGTCAGCCGGCTTACTCGGGCTTCCAACCCATGGAAGCGGCGATGTCGGCCCAGCGCCGCGCGTCGCTTTCCACCTGCTGGCGGAATTGCTCAGGCGTCGAGCCCACGAACACAATGCCACCCTCGGCTTCACGCTTCTTGGATTCGGGACTCACGGCATAGCGCGCCACTTCGCCGGCCAACCGGTCGATCACCGCCTTGGGCGTGGCCGCGGGCGCGAACAGGCCGGTCCACGTGCCCAGCGGCAGGTCCCAGCCTTTGTCGCCCAGCGTAGGCAGGTTCGGATACAGCACCGAGCGGCGATAGCCGTTCACCAGCAGCGGCCGCAGCGCGCCGCTATCCACCTGCCCCTTCACGGCGGTCACCGGCGCCTGCACCAGTTGCACGTCGTTGCGCAGCAGCGCGAGCAGGAACTGCGGCGTGCCCGGATAGGGAATCTCGGTCATCTGGGCGCCGGTGATGCGCTTGATGGCCTCGATGCTCATCACGATGGAGTTGCGCCCGGCCGAGGCGTAAGCCACCTTGCCGGGATTGGCGCGGGCGTAAGCGATGAGTTCGTCCATGCTCTTGAAGGGGCTCTGGGCGTTGGTGAGGTACAGGCCGACGAAGTCGGACATCTGCGACACCGGCGCGAGGTCCCTGAGCGGATCGAAGGACAGGTCCTTGATCAGCACCTTGAAGGTGGTGATGCCGGGGCCGCTGCAGAACAGGATGTGGCCATCGGGTGCCGCGTGCGCCACGTAGCCCGCCGCGAGCGCGCCGCCCGCGCCCGGCCGCGGCTCCACGATCACGGGCTGCCTGAACGCGCCCTTGAGGAAGTCGGCGAGGGCGCGGCACTCAAGATCGGTGGGGCTGCCCGCGCCGATGGAGGACACGATGGTCACCTGGCGCGCCGGATAGTCCTGGGCCTGCGCCATGGCCGGCGGCGCGCCGGCCCATACCATCGCGGCCATGGCGGACGCCATCCACCTGGCGCACACCATCCACCTTGCCAACACCTTCCGTCTCCCGAACGCCATCCATCCTGCCTTCATGACTCCTCCACCCTTTCACAAGGGCAATGATCATAGCGCTGCGGCGCCGGGCCGGATTGTTGCGACGCGGCAGGGTCACCGCCCGCTAACCGCCACGCTCGCGGCCGCGCTCTTCCCTGCGGCCCTCCATGGTGCGCGCGGGCTGGCCTTGCCGCGCTCCCTGCGGCGCAGCTTGAGCGCCCGCCTGCGGCTGGGCCGGGGGTTGTGGCTGCGCCATGGGTTGCGGCTGCGCCATGGGACGCGCCTGCTGCCGTTGCTCATGTTGCTGTTCACGCTGCTGCTGCGCCTGGGCTTGCTGGGCCTGTTGCCGGGCGATCGCAGCCTGCTGCGCTTCGCGCTGCTGCTGCTGGCGTTGCGCCCATTCCTGCTGCATGCGCTCGCGCTGCGCGGCCTGTTGCGCGGCCTGCGCCTGCTGCGCTTGCTGCGCCTGCTGCGCCTGCTGCACCTGTTGGGCCGCCTGGGCTCTCCCGGCTTCGCGCTGCTGGGCCTGCTGCATGTCCTGTAGCCGCGCCGCGCGCTGATCGGCGTCGCGTTGTTGAAGTTCACGCTGCTGGGCCTCGCGTTGCTGCGCCTCGCGCTGTTGAAACTCGCGCTGCCGGGCTTCGCGTTGCTGGGCATCGCGTTGCTGCGCGTCGCGTTGCGCCGCTTGCGACTGCTGCTGGCGCTGTTGCTCCGCCTGGGCTTGGGCCTCGCGCTCCTGCGCCTGACGCTGCTGCTCCTGAACCTCCCGTTGTTGGTCCTGGCGCTGCTGCGCTTCGAATGGGCGTTGCCTTTGCTGCGCATCCGGCAGGTTTTGCGCAGCCGCCCCGGCGCGCTCTTCGCGGCGTGATCCAAAGCGCGATGGATCCCGCTGGGTATCGCCCAGCGTCACCGGGGGGCGCTGCGAGGCCTGCGCCTGCGCACCCTGCGGTTGCGTCAGCGGCGGCTGCGTCTGCGCCTGAGCGTCCGCCTGCCCGGCCGTGGGCGCTGCCGCAAAGCGCCCGGCCTGGTTGGCGCCGATGACCCGCATGGGAATCTGTCCGGCGGCCATGGGCGAGCGCGTAGCCACCACGGGCCGCTGCTCGACGGGCGCCGGGTTGGCTGGCCGGGTCGGACCCAGCGTGCTTTCACGCGCCGGAGCGATGGCGGGCGCGCCGGACAGCACGGGAGCGGAGGCGAAGCGGCGCGATTCGACCTGCTGTGCCACCGCGGCCGTGGGCCGGCCGCGCACGAAGGCGTTGGTGGGCACCGCCGTCACGGCGTTGGGGGCGCTGCGATTGATGAACACGTTGTTGGTGACGTTGACGCGGTTGATGACCACGGTGCGGTCAAGACGCCCCTGATAGGCGGGGCTCACGCGGTAGGCGGGACGGAACACTTCGCCGGGCGCGAGGGGAAACCATGCCACGCCGGGCGCCCCCGATGACAGCGAGATGCTCCAGTTCGTCCCGCCGGCGCTGCCGCCCACGAAAGCCACCAGCGCCGGCGCATACACCGGGCGAACCGCCACCGGCCCGGGCACCCAGCCCCAGCGCGAGCGCAGCCAGGCCCAGCGGCCGTAATGGAAGGGAGCAAATCCCCAGGGCATGTCGTCCACCCAGGTCCAGCCCCATGGCGCCACCCAGATCCAGTGCCCGGCGCGGTAAGGCGCCCAGCCCACGGGCACGCTGGCGGGAAACCACACATAGCCGTACTGCGCATCGCTCGACCACTGGCCGTAGCTGTCGAGAACCGCGTAGCCGGGCATGTCGCGCGGCACGTAGCGCGCCGAGATGGAGGCGTCTTCAGCGCGGTCGCGCCGCGACACCCAGGCGTCGAAGCTGTCGGCCGGGGGACGCGATTCGCCGGCCACGGTCTGCAAGCCCGTGCCGGCAAAGGTGAAGCGCTCTCCGGCCGGTATGGAATAGCGCACGCCGCCCTCGCCCGCGACATAAGCTTGTCCCGTGCGCGTGGTGACCGTGGTGGTCTGCGTGCCCGGATCCACGTCGACGCGGTATTCGCCCGGCCCCTGGGCCACGAAGGCGAGATTGGGCGTGTCCACTTCCATGAGTTCCCCGGGCGCCAGGGAGCGCACGCGGAAACTCACGCTGCCCTGATCCACGGTGAA
>DATNCF010000599.1:0-4689 GCA_035571675.1 Burkholderiales bacterium
TGGCCGTGACCAGCTCGCAGCGTTCGCCCCTTGCGCCCGACGTGCCCACCGTGAACGAGGCCGCCGACCTGAAAAGCTACGAGCTGATCGCCTGGTTCGCCCTGTTCGCGCCCGCCGCCACGCCCAAGGACATCATTGCGAAGCTGAACGACGCCGCGAAGAAGGCGGCGGAGGCGCGCGACCTGCATGAGCGCCTGGCGCCCATCGGCCTGGACATGGCGAGCAGCACGCCCGAGCAGCTCGCGGCGCGGGTCAAGGTCGAGGCGGCCAAGTGGTCCAAGGCCATGACCGAGGCCGGCATCGAGCCGGAATAACCGCCCTTCAGCGGGATGAACTTTGGGCGGCCTTGGGGCGCGCCGTGGCTCCTCCCAGGCCCATCAGCGCGGCCGTGCACCAGAACACCGTTGCCAGGCCCGCCGCGGCGCCGATCAGGCCGAACAGCGCCGGCGTGAGGATGCGGGCGATGTTGTTGATGGTGAGGCGCAGGCCGATGGCCTCGCCCGCCCTACCCTCCTGAGCGGTGGCGAACATGTACAGCAGGGTGAGCGGCTGTATGCAGCCCAGGGCTCCGCCGAAGCAAAAGCCCATGATGGCCAGCGTCACCGCCTCGGGCGCCAGGGGAACCATGACGTAGGCCACCGCGGCGAAGAAAAAGGCGATGGACAACAGGCGCGCCTCACTGCCTGCTTTCTTCACCAACTGCGTCAGCCAGATGCGCACCAAGAACGAACCGGCGGCGAAGGTGGCCATGACGATGCCGATCACCGACGCCGACAGGCCCATGGCGTGGCCGTGGATGGGCACGAAGGCCTGGAATACGTCGTTGGCCACCTGCGACAGGCTGCTCACGATCAACACCGGCCACAGCCGGCGGTCGGCCAGCGTGCGGAAGAGATTCAGCCGCTCCGCGCGCTTGCTGTCGCCTTTGGGCAGTCTGCCGCCCCAGTACAGCAAGCCGCTGGCGGCCAGCGCGAAAACCGCCACGGCGCTCAGGCAGGCATTGACTTGCCCCAAATGGTCCTGCGAAAAACCGCCCAGCAGCGGGCCGATAAAGCTGGTGAGCGAACCGGCGAGGCTGTAGTTGGCGAAATTGCGCGTGCGCTTCTCGGGCGTGGACAGGACTCCCACCAGGTTCTGGCCGGTCACGCTGACAGTGGTGATGGCGAGGCCGAGCAGGATGGCGGCCGCATACAGGCTGGCGAGCGACGGCAGGAAGAACGGAATGGCCATGCCCAGCCCGCCCGCGCCCACTCCCACCAGCAGCAGCCGCTGCGCCCCGTAACGCTCGGCCAGCACGCCGGTGGGCCAGGACAGCAGCACGGGAAAAATGAACATGGTGGCCAGTATGCCGCCCACCGTGGCCGCATTCGCCCCCAGCGACAGGGCATGCAGTGAAATCATGATGCGGCTGGCCAGCACGCCCGTGAAGGCGGTGAAATTGATGGCGATAACTAACGCTACAGCGGACATTCAAAATCGAAGCTAAGCAGTTGCTGATCCGGCATGGGAATCAGCCTATAGAACGAGGCCCGGGCCTGACGGCCCGGTAGTTATCGGTGCCACTGCGCCCGCCGGAGTTGGCGGGTGCAGCGTTGCCATGGTCAGCGCCGGTTAATGTATTTTTCAGCGTCCTGGTAGCGGACCGGTGATGCTACCTGCGTGGTGCCTTTAAGGATCGTCGGTATCTTCTCTTTCAGTTCCTCCAGGGAGAAGTACCCTTCGTCTGTGTCTTTCTCGATGGGATTCATCGTCTCTCCAAATTTGTAGGTGTGCAGCAGCCAGCGCTCGATGTGGATGATCTGGCCGTTCACCCAGTCCGCCTCGTTGGTGCACAGGTAGGCAGCCACCGGGGCCACGAACTCCGGGCCGCGGCCCTTCATGATGCGGTCGTACTGCTCGCGGGTAATCTCCCCCGCGTCGAGGCGGCGCTTGCGGTTGGCCACCACCACCTCGTTCAGGGTCATGCGCGTGTCGGCCACAGGGCACAACGCGTTGCAGGTGATGCCGTACTTGGCGGCTTCCTTGGCGATGGCGCGCGACAGGCTGATGATGCCGCCCTTGGCCGCCACGTAATTGCACTGGCCCACGGCGCCCTTGAAGGCGTCGGAGGAGACGTTGACGATGCGCCCGAAGCCCTGGGTGCGCATGCGCTTGATGGCATGGTGGCACATGTTCCAGTGGCCCTTGAGGTGCACGGAAATGACCAGGTCGAAGTCCTCCTCGGTCATGTTCCAGATCATGCGCTCGCGCAGCAGGCCCGCGGTGTTGACCAGCAGGTCGACGGAGCCGAACTCGTTCGCGCACTGCTCCACCATGGCCGCGGCCTGCTTGTAGTCGGCCACCGAGCCGTAGTTGGCCACGGCGGTTCCACCCGCCTTGCGGATCTCGGCCACCACCTCGTCGGCGGGGCGTTCCTCGGTGGCCTGGCCCTCGCGGCCCAGTCCCGGGTCGTTGACCACGACCTTGGCGCCCTCTTGGGCGAACAACAGAGCGATACCGCGTCCCAGGCCCCGGCCGCCGCCGGTGACAATGGCCGCCCTGCCTTCGAGATTCTTCGACATTGACTCTCTCCTCTTTCCCAATGAGATTCCGGTTTGTGCACCAAAGGCACCGCCGCATTCCCGGGCGATCGCCGGACGGCGGATGAAGATTTTATTCAATATAATGCAAATCGCGTATCTGATTTATTCATTCATTAAACGGATAATCGGCAAGGCGAGACTCACTCGAAAACAGTTGCTTGAACAACTGACGCCCTGTGCGAGGTTTAGCCAGCCTAATGTGCGCATTTCCAGCGTCGCAAAGGCGCTCGAATAGAGGGTTGCGCTTGAGTGCGGGCACGCAGGCAGATCCTAGAGATTGGGCTGGAATTGCGTGTCCCGGTTCATTCGCAGGCGGAAAGGAGGGCCGGTGGCTCGAAAAGCCGGGCGGATTAACGGGCGATGTTTGCGCGCGATCCGACGCACATGCTCCACTTGAATTACCGGTATTCGGCCGCTGCGTCGCAGTCTGGAGAACCCAGCCTGCGATGCCTCAGATGGAAGGATTTTCAGGAGGACATCAATGAGTGCAGTGCACCCATTACCGTTTCCGGTCACCGACCGCGGGCCGGAATCCCAGCTGCCGGCCGCCTCACCGGGGTTCAGCGCGCCTCTGTCCAACACCACGGAGTGGCCCACCGACCTGTATCCCGAACTGCACGCGATGGGCAAGCGCATCGTGCTCGAGGATGGGGCCATCCTCACGCCCGGCCCGCAAGCCGATTCGGTGTACTTCATCCTGAGTGGGTGCCTGCGCAGCGTCATCCACAGCGACGAGGCGCATGACCATGTGATCGGGCTTATGCGGCCGGGCAGCGTTCTTGGATACGTCCCGGCTCTGGATGGCAATGTCAAACTGCATGATTCAATTGCCAAGGGCAAAACTGAATTGCTGGCTGTTCCAAGGGGGAGGTTTCTCGCGCTCTTTCGAAACAACCCCGATTTCGCCGCCCATGTGGTCGACATACTGTGCCGGCGCGTCAGGGCGACTTATGCCATTGTGGAGGAATACACTTTGGCACCGCGGCGTCGGGTCGCGCGCCGCCTTCTGCGGGTCGCCGCCTCGTTCGGGCGGCAGACAGGCGCCACGACCGTGATCGCGATCCGGCTTCCACAGGAGGATTGGGCCGGAATGACCGGGCTTTCCAGGCAAACCGTCAACAAGGTGCTGCGGCATTTTCGCGAGGAAGGCCTGATCATCATGCGCGACGCCCAACTGGCGATTCTGGACATCCGGAAATTGCGCGCGCTGGCCTTTGATCACCGGTCTGCGGAAGGCAGGCTGGAACGCAGGTCCAGGCCTGAGGCGGCGAAAGCCGTGCCTCATCCGACACTTGAGTCGACGGATGTCAACGCGTTGACAGACCGCCTGCGCCCCTGAATCTACAGTAGCGGCAACGGACGAACACGAACGCACCGGCGGTGCCGCCGGGCTCGATAGCCGTGTGTTCGCCGCTCCAGGGGAAATTGGGAGCCAATGGATTCTCTTTTTGATTTGGGCGGAAAAGTAGCGGTCATAACAGGCTCGACCAAGGGCATCGGCCGCGCGATCGCCCACCGCATGGCGCAGCATGGCGCCAGAGTAGTCATTTCGAGCCGCAAGGCGGACGCCTGCGACCGGGTGGCCGGTGAAATCGCCGCGGCCGGCGGCGAGGCGCTCGCCCAACCGTGCAATGTCACCAAGCGGGAAGACCTCGACGCACTGGTCGAGGCGACGATGGCGCGCTGGGGAAGGATTGACGTGCTGGTCTGCAATGCGGCCGTCAACCCCTATTTCGGTCCTTCCATCGACCTGCCCGAATCCGCCTGGGACTACGTGCTGAATGCAAACCTGAAGAGCCTGTTCCTGCTGTCGAACAAGGTCCTGCCGCAGATGGCGGAGTGCGGCGAAGGGTCTGTGATTTTCGTCTCGGCCCTGGGTGCCTTCATCGGCACGGACGTCATGGGCGTGTACCAGATTTCCAAGGCGGCCGAACTGCAATTGGCGCGCAACATCGCCGTCGAGTGGGGCCCGCGGGGAATAAGGGCCAACTGCATCGGCCGCCTTGGAAATCTGGTACACGCCCATGACGTCCGTGCCGATGAAGGCACCCAGGGCCGAGACGAAAATCACAGACCCTTCGCCGCACTCCGCCATCTGCGGCAGGAC